>JBAUVX010000353.1:0-24400 GCA_049583465.1 Waddliaceae bacterium
AGCTCGAAATCTTTGGCATCAGGCTTCTCGATTTTGGAGAAAATTGCTAGCTCATACGGTGTGTGTCAAACTGAATATGGAATTAGGCAACGAGCCTTTACAGTTTGAAGGTCTCATAACGCATTAATAATTCGCCCATGGGGTAAATTTCTATTTTGGTCCTACAGATTCTGTGGAATTTTCTTGTCATAAAAACAAATACAAGCTAGATTAGATGACGACCTTTACCAAGGGCGTTAGGGCGTATAGCTCAGCGGTAGAGCTCCTGTCTTACAAACAGGCGGTCATAGGTTCAAATCCTGTTGCGCCCATCATCTCCGAGCGGGAGTAGTTCAATTGGTTAGAGCACCGGCCTGTCACGCCGGAAGTTGCGGGTTCGAGTCCCGTCTCCCGCGAATTTTTATACCCAAACAAGCCGGGATTCAAAGTTCAATACACAGGATTTTTTCCCTCTCCCGGCATGATTACCACCACAGAGCCCGCAGAGATAAAAAGTCGAAATTGATTTATATTACAAATTGTGATAAAATTAACCCTAATTTAAGTAATGTTAATATATAATTTATGTCAGAAGATCTTACTAAGTGTCAGTCTCGCGTTTCTTTTAGTTGCTATTGTTCAGAGGACAGTAAATCTAAGTGCTCTGAACAAAAGCCCCATTTTTTCCAAAAATTTCTGCAAACTCTGCGTGCGCTGTTTATATCCTCTGATAGGGGAAAAACGTGTCCACAACTTTCAGGGCGCATTCACTCGCTGCAGCAAGGTGCCGAGGAAGTACGCAGGCAATTGAAAGAAATTAAGGCTGAGCTGCAGGGGACAAATGAAAAGACGCATTCTTCTTTTGTCATGCAAGTGATTAATCCCATGCTGAGAGAGGTCACACAATTTGAGAATGATCAAGCATCGATCGAACGGATGGAAGAGTGGACCAAAAAAGGAAGACACTGGGTGCGGCTGTATTCCAAGAATCCCGACGGTGCTGCGATAACAAAGGCTGTGGCTGATCATACGGTAGAACAATCGTTGATGCGCATCGATCGTGATTTGTCTTACATCGAAAACTACGCGCAAGACAGTCTCAATAAAATGGGCTTATCTCCTAAGGCCTTGATGAAACTTAAGGACAAGGTCGAAAAAAAGCTGGCTCCCTATCTCACCTGTTTGCGCTCTCTTAAAACACCTCCGCAGGAAAAGACGCTTTCTCAATTGGAAAAGTGGAAAAAGAGGGTGGATGAGCAGAGAGAAGAGCAATACAATGGTGCGATTCATATGATCGACGAGATCCTCTGACTCAAATTCTCTTTTTGTTCAATCAATGTATTCGTCGGCAATTTCTCTTTTGCCACGGCCGTCGAGGACATGGAATTTACGAAGGCGGCTGAGGGTAATGGGCGATAATTGTCCAATGGGGATGTAGACGATTTTTTTTCCATACCGTTGCGCAAAACGTTTAAATGCAGCTTTTGGGGGTTGCTGGGCAACGTAGACGACAACCGGTTTCACAGCATAGTCAATGGCGGCCATGAGGAGAACTTCCGCTTTATTCCGGCATTCTCGATAGTCGGGATCTTGCCAGACGTCAAACATTCTTCTGGGAGGGTAGGACATCATAAATCCTCCATATTCACAACGACTAATTCCCGGCCCGACAACTTTTGCTCCCATAGAGGTGGAGTAAAAAGCCATATCGGATTCTTGTTCGTGTTCCCCAAGCCATGTGGTTCGCCATGGATAGCTCTCTTGCACCGGCTCATCTTCTTCAGAACTGTCGGGATCGAAAATCACGACGATCGATCCGACGCCTGCGGGCGGCTTGCCATGAATATTGACATATAACTTTTTTTCCGGCCAATGACGGATGGTTTCTCTCGTGTTGATCCCATCTTCCAAACTCGTCGAAAAAGGCACGGTTTTTGCGCCCTCTTCGGAGAAAATTTTGGTTCCTTTTTTTTTCAAAAAATTTCCAAACTCTTCGATCATGACATCTTCCGGAGGGTAGGAGCAGATGCTGAAAGGTCCTGGAGGTTCGAAGCGAAATTGGGAGCGATCCTTGCGCCGTTTGTGGAAAGACAGCCCTTTTCTACTCGGCTCCTTTAGGTGAAAGCGAATCATTTTGCTATGCCCCCAAACCTCTTCGATGGAAAGATTAAGCTCGGGTAAATTGTCGACATTGCGGAGAGGGGGGTAGTCGGTTGCCAGTTCCCATGTTTCATAGGCGTAATTGTGGTCAACGCATCCTTTAGCTGCTGTAAGAATTTGGAATAAATCGGGCATGAGTTGGCGGTTTACCAAAGCATAATTGCGCGCATATTTCATGATATTGCGAAAATGATAACCGGGGAAATCGCTTTCTGTTGAGTCGGTGTATTTTTTTGCCGACTCTTTATATAAAGAATAAATGAGTTTTTGCCTGTCGGGAGGAAAAATAGACTGAGGGAGGAAAGAGCTGCTGCCTTTCTCGCGATCAAACTCTGTCCGGGCTTCATCGTAGCATTTTGAAATCCAGCCGGACTCGGCCATGACTTCTCGACACGATTGTTCTGTGAGCGTGCAGATTTCGATCTGTTTTCTTTCTGCATGGGCAACAGTAGAAAAAGAGTTTTTATCCATGAGTTTGAGGACATTTTCCACATGTGCCATTCCCCCGACGAACAGAATGCGATCGTAAGAGAGAGAAAGTTCTTTTAACCTCCTGGCCATATAGAGTTCCCGTTCTTGATCGGTTGTACTTTTTGCAATGCCCGATGCTAAAACAATCTTTCTATAGAGACTATAATACTCCTGAAATCCAATCCGTTGAATAGAATAGGGATCGGGAAGACGCTCCCTCACATTGGGATACTCATCAACGTCGAGATCGATGCAATAGGCCGGCAGCTGATTTTCAAGGGCCGAACGAAGTGCTTCAAACGCAGCATCACACGGCTCGCAAAGATAGTATAAGGACCCGCCTCGTTGATCGGAAGTGATGACAATGCTGATATCCGGAAGGCGAGAGGCGGCATGCACTAGCTGCAGCTGCATCGTTTCTGCAAGTTCAACAGCGACACAATCGGGTTTAACAGCGGCAAAAGCAAGATGAACCTGGGCTGCGATTTCCATCTTATAGTGAATCACAGGGACTGCAAAAACGTTACCCTTGCGAATGGTAAAGACGTCGTTCAGATTCATAAATACATGAGGGCTTCATCACCAAGGGTCATCACAACAGCTTGACGCAACAGGTTGTCCACACTTCTTCTGTCACCACCTAAGCTTTTGATTCTCTTAGCTGCGTACCGCGCAATATTAATCCCGTCACGGATCGTATAGGCTTCGTTATTCAGGTGGGCGTTTTGTAAAAAAGTCACGACATAGTTCATGATGTATTCATCAACAAAAGGGAGGTTTTCCCGAAGAATTTTTTTCTCTTCTTCCGATTCAGGAAAATCAAGGTAGATTTGCGGTTGAAGACGGCTATGGATATATTCGGGGATTTCGAACGTCGATGCATCTTCATTTAAGGTAACGCAAATGCGGAAATCCGGATGGGCGGACACTTTCAACCCCGCGATGATGGATTCGATGTAGCGTCTTGTGTCAAGCAGAGGGGCAAGGGAGGCCCATGCTTTTTCACTCATTCTGTTCGCTTCGTCCAAAATGCAGACTCCTCCTCGGATCATGGCTGTCACTAAAGAGGAAGCCGCATAACGTATTCCTCCCGACTTATCAATAACCGGAGTAATGAGGAGGTCTTCGGGACGAGTGTCCATGGTGCACTGATAAATGTACACCGGCTTTTTCAGCGATTTTCCTGCTGCATAGGCCAAGGTCGTCTTCCCCACTCCCGGTTTGCCGACAATGCGTGGATTTAAGGGAATATCTTTGTCATCGACCACTAGCCAGGCAGCTAGAAGCTGATCCATGACATCGCGTTGCCCAATCCATTGAAAAGGAAACTCGTCAGGGAAGCCAAGGGCAATATCGACATTTTGAATGTTAATGTGACTCTCATGCTCACTCGGTAAGGAGTAGCTCATTGTTTTCCTCCTGTTATCTTAATGCGGATTTTGGTCCAAAAGGCGCATGACATTACGGACGTCTTGCTTTATCAGACCCATATAGGTGGCCTGCTCTCGCGATATTTTGTCGCGCGTGGGGGTAAAGCACTTCAATTTCTTTAAGCAAGTCATCGACTTTTTTTCGATAAGAGTGTTGACCAACGGGACAACGGCAGACGATTTTTGCAAAGTGGTTCGCTTCTGCAAAACGCTGCAGTTCTTTTTCGGTAATATAGATGAGAGGGCGGATCAGTGTGACACCGAACGTTTCCATTTTCAGTTTTGGCAGCATTCCTGCGAATTCGGCTTTATGGAGAAGGTTCATCAGCACTGTTTGGGCATGGTCATCCCGATGATGTCCAAAGGCGATCGTTGTTGCATCGACCTGTTTTGCTGCTTCAAATAACAAAGATCTTCTTGTACGCGAACAGGAATAACAAGCGAGATGTTTCTTGCTTTGCTCCGTTGTTTTTGTGATTAAATTGATCTCCAGGGCATCGCAGATGGTTTTCAGCTCATTGACGTTAACACCCGCTCCACAAGAAAACGTTCCGTGGACATGAATGGCATGAAGACTGATATCGGGAAAGCCTTTTCCCGCTATTGCATGCAAGAGAAAAAGCATGCTTAAACTATCTTTTCCTCCACTTAACGCAACGGCTAAATTGTCGACCCCCTCCAGCATGCGATGGTCATACAAGGCTTTCCGCACCATGCTTTCTAGCCGTTTTCCTAAACCTGTCCAAGGGGGTTTTGCAAGAGGAACGGGACTCATGGGAATTTCTTTGAAAAAATCATCTGTTTAGTGTATCTTATAAGTTCTTCAAAAGTCAAGTATTACGGATAGTTGCTGTACCGTTAAAAGACGCGGGTTCGACGTAAAAGCGTTAAAACTGAGATAGGTTCATGACAAGTAAAGTTGGAAGAAATGATCCCTGCCCTTGCGGATCGGGGAAAAAATATAAACAATGTTGCTGGAAAAAACGCTTTCCCTTAGGGAAAAGAAAATTTAAAGTGACGGTCGTCAGCAGCGGAGGTTCCCCTGCCATGAAGAAAACACCCGATTTGATGGAACGGACCTTTGGCAATGCTATCCGTGCAGGAGAAGCTGAAGATAAACCGCCGATCCCTCCCTCGACAGAAGAAGAGGAAACTGTTAAAGAAGAAGAGGAAACTTCTTGAGACTTAAAGTCCCGTTTTGCTATAAACAACCTGTAACCTCATTGGTGTGTCCGATCGGAGATGTGCTGGCTGGGGGTTTATTACAACACTCAATATTGAAGTTATGTAAGGTAGAAACCATGCTGGCATAGCTCAATTTGGTAGAGCACCCGACTTGTAATCGGACGGTTGTGGGTTCAAGTCCTACTGCCAGCAGATTTTACTCTGATTTTCGGGGGTGTCGCATAGCGGCCAATTGCAAGGGGCTGTAAACCCCTCGACTTCGGTCTACGTTGGTTCGAATCCAACCGCCCCCATTCTTTTAGCGCTTCTTTGGCATCCATTGATCCACATCATGTTTTCACTGGTAAGAGGGTGCGTCGAAATCTGCAAAATCTAGATCATACACATTAATCCCAATTCTTGAATTTGAATGTGTATAAATCGCTGTGTCAAATGGGAAAAATAGGCCGCAACCGGCTTTAAGATGAGCTCTTTTTCTTGGCTGTACGATGACGGTCGACTTCTTTGAGGTATTTTTTGCGAAGGCGCAGGCCGTGGGGAACAATTTCAACCAGTTCATCGTCGTGAATATAACCGATCGCCTGTTCGAGATTAAAGCGGCGCGGCGGACGAAGGATTAATTTTTCATCCGAGCCGGAAGCCCTGACATTCGTCAATTGTTTTCCTCGGGTTAAATTGACAACAAGATCGTTCTCACGGTTGTGTTTTCCGACAATCATCCCTTCGTAGATTTCATCCCCGGGACTTGTAAATAGTTCTCCACGACTTTCTAGATTGTAACTTGCATAGGTGTTGACTTTACCTTGGCACATCGAGATGAGAGCTCCATTGTGCTTTCGGTCGAAGTCTCCTTTCCATGGGCTGTAATGATCAAAGATCGAGGTGAGAATCCCCAAGCCTTTTGTTGAGGTAAGAAACTCATTGCTATAGCCAATTAACCCTCGCACCGGGATTAGAAACTCTATTCTGGTGATTCCTTTATCGTCTGTTGCAAGAGATTGCATTTCTCCCCGCCTGACGGATAGTTGCTCGATCACTGTTCCTGAAAAGTTTTGTGGAACTTCGATATAGGCTTTAGCCAAGGGTTCATGCTTAATACCATCGACGACTTTGACAATAATCCGGGGTTTAGCGACGCAAAATTCGAATCCTTCACGCCTCATTGCCTCGAGAAGGACAGCCAGATGCAGCTCGCCGCGGCCTGCTAATGTAATGGTCCTCTCGTCCTTTTCGCTAATGGCATAAGAGACATTGGATTGCTTCTCTCGAAATAGACGGGCTTTAATTTTGTTCATTGTCACGTGTTTCCCGCTCTTGCCTACAAAAGGGGAGTCATTGACAGTGATGTCAACGGAGACTGTGGGTGGTTCAATCTGAATGGGAGGCAGTGGTTCTTGATGCTCGGAGGTACATAGGGTATCTCCAATGTTCACCTCAGGGATTCCCGACAAAGAGACGATATCACCGACAATGGCCTCCTCTAGCTCAACTTTCTGCAACCCTAGGTAGCCTTCAATCTTCGTGACGGTATGCAATGATTCTTCTCTGCCGCTTCCCCTTTGCCTGACCTGTCCGCCTCGCCGAATGGTTCCTTGGAGAATGCGGCCGCAAGCCTGTTTACCCAAGTAGTCGTCAAAAGAGACCGTTGCCGCTTGCATGAGAAAATCGTCGTTGGCCTCGCCGGCAGGTGCCGGGGTGTCATTAACGATCATTTCCATAAGGGGGAGAAAACTGTCTCGAGGATCATCGAGTTCTCGTTGGGCATAGCCCTCTAGCGCTGAAGCATAGCAGTGCTTAAAATCCAGCTGTTCATCTTCAGCACCCAGCTCGATGAAAAGATCAAATGTCTCATTTAAGACTTTATCGGGATTCGAATTAGCCCGATCGATTTTGTTCAAGATCACTAAGGGAGTCAATCCCATTTTCAGGGCTTTTGATAAGACAAACCGGGTTTGCGGCATCGGACCCTCTTGAGCATCCACGATTAATAGAACCGCATTGACCATTCCTAAGACCCGTTCTACTTCGCTAGAAAAGTCTGCATGCCCCGGGGTGTCGATGATGTTAATCTTGTAATCACCGTAATGGATGCTTGTGTGTTTGGAAAAAATCGTAATCCCACGCTCTTTTTCTTGGTCGTAAGAGTCCATGACCCTTTCCGGTACCTCTTGATTGGCATGGAAGACTCTTGATTGCCTGAGCAGAGCATCCAAAAGGGTGGTTTTACCGTGGTCTACGTGAGCAATAATTGCGATATTGCGAATGTTTTTTGGAGAATACATAATGCTACTGAAAATTTATATTTGTATTACATTATACCTTATTTCAAAATTTCATTAAAGGAATAATTTTTTATATTATGCAAAATGCTTTTTATTAGCCTATCTCAATTTAATAGGATTTACCTACTTTCCTTTTTCAGGAAAACTTGCATCCAGAAAAATTTCTTTATCGTACCCCATCATTGTTGTAAAAATGCGGGATAGATCCTTTTCAATTTTCTCAAGAAACGGCTGTTGTTGAGAAGGGGGAAGATAGGGGAAGTCTGCAGTGATGTGCACTCCGTTATGTTTCATCACAAGGGTGTTTGGAATTTCATGTTCGGGAAACAGTTCTTTCCAATAGGAGTCTAGATACTGTTGAATAAGCGATTCATTAATGGTTATTGTATGCTTTCCCGACCGTATACGGTAATGTCTATGCCTTGTGGACAAGAGAATATTGAGGACGATAGCAGAGCCAATCACCGTCAGCAGAAAGCCGACAAGTGAGAGAATAATGGGATTTTCCTGGATAAAAACAATCAAGAGTGTCCGTATGGAAGAAAACCGAGGAATCAGCATTCCGATAATTCCTAAGAGGATAAAAAAAATAGCGATCAATATGTTGAAAAAGGAATAAAGGAGCTTGGTGCCGTTCATTTGTTTTTTAAACCCGCGTTGTGTGGAAAACTGTTGCTACAGGTAATTTTGAGTGCCTATCTTTTTCCGGCAAGCCTTGCCAAGCTCTTCAATTTTCAGCCTGTTTTTAAAAATCTTACCACCCATTTACACGTTCTGCGAGAGGTTTTCCGCACAACCCGGATTTTAATCGGGAACTTTCGTTAGCTCGATTTTGCAAAATTTTTGGGCGAAGATGCAGGGAGAGGCAAAATGAGGGTATTTACTACCCTTCCTGAGAAATTCATTTACCCGGATGAAGTCTCTCTCTGCAGGTGAGTTCAAAAATTTTTCAAAGTCGAGGTTAGAATTCATCAGTATAGTCATTTTCTTTGTCTGAGTTTATGAGTACTTGTGATTCATGGGTGGAAGTCATAAGAGAGCTGAGGGTATTCGTCTGCTCGGAAGAGACAATATTCTTGAAAACGATGTGGATGCTGGCAACGTGTAATCCGGTCAATTTTGTGACCTCTTCCGTGATTTTCGTTTGAATTTCTTCCGCTTTGTCAGGGATAGAGATTCCATAACATATGTTTACTTCCACCCGAATATTCACACAAGGACGGTTGCTATCTTGTTCGGTATGAATGCCTCTGATCCCCTCCAGGCTATCCCTTCCTAGAATGTTATCAATAAAATTACCCTCTACAAGGGTAATTCCCTTAATATTGCCGAGGCAATGGAGAACAATCCCTTGAAAAACGCGGTTTTCAATGTCTCTTACATACACAGTCTCGGGAAGCTCAAACTCCTCAGTATCAACCCTTGCTGTCTTTTCACCCGTTTTTTTCTTTTTTTCCATCTGATGTCTCGGCAAGAGTGTGTCTAGGAAGTCCTGAATGGACAGGTTAGCGGAGATTTTTTGAGCGGGGTCATATTCAATCCCCCCTCAAAAATCTCCACAAGACGGCAATTCAGGACTCCCTAGGCACACTCTAAGGTTGACATTCTGTGCAAGTTGGACTACCATATATAGCGCATATCCGCCGGTAGTTACTCTTTATACCATCTAGAGGCTAAAATAACAAGGACTGAACAACGATTTTTTGCACTTTTTTATTTAGCCGAAGCAGTGGACAAGGCGCTTTATTTTCTCAATCATTGATCTATTCGAATACCCCCTTCTTGACTTTGTTTGGGTGTACTTAATACTGTTGTGAATAATGACAAATTTTTTGGAAGGAGCTTCGGTCCCTTCCAAATTGAATTTACCCCCCCTTAAGGGAGAGGTCTTCCGATTAGGATAAAAGAGGCTTCAGTGCTTGCATTTATTGGATGGATGGACTATCAGCTGAAATAGCGGTAAGAGACAATAGCGGGAATATGTTGTTATGCAAATTCTATTTAGTATTATCTTATGGATTCTTTTTGGCTGTGCCACAGCGTACTTTGCCCAGCAAAGAGGTCGTGATCCTACGATTTGGTTTTTTGTCGGCATGCTCTTGGGCCTAATCGGACTGCTTATCTTATTTATCCTGCCATCTTATTCTGAAAATGAAAGCCTCCAGGAACTCCAAGTCACCCCTGATTCTGTCAAAACAGTGCCTGAAGAAACTGTTTTCGACTACGGCGATAAGCAAGAGTGGTACTACTTGGATAATCAGCGGACACAAATAGGCCCTGTGACATTCGATGTTTTGAAGAAAAAATGGGAGCAGGGGAACATCACTAAAGAGACATTTCTTTGGTCTGAGGGAATGAGCAACTGGCAAGCTGTCGGAGACCTTGGCCTCTTTGCAGAAGAATAACTCCCTTTTACCAACTTGCTTTTGTCACTCCGGGAATTAAGCCGGCGAGAGCCATTTCTCTAAAGACTAAACGGGAAACTTTGAATTTTCTTAGAAAACCCCGAGAACGTCCTGTCACTTGACAGCGATTTCGAAGACGGGTAGGGGAGGTATCCCGCTTCATTTTGTTCAAGGCGACTCGTGCATCAAAACGTTCCTCTTCACCGAGGTTCATGTCGTAGATTTTGTTCTTAAGCTCTTGGCGTTGCTTCCACTTAAGTTTAACGAGAAGTTCTCGGCGTTTTTGCCTTTGAACCGAAGATTTTTTTGCCATGGGATTCCTGCGTTATGTTTTCCGTGCGGGACCTTTTTGCCGTTGCTTTGGGATTCCTGCGTTATGTTTTCCTTTCGGGACCTTTTTGCCGTTGCTTTGGGATTCCTGCGTTATGTTTTCCGTGCGGGACCTTTTTGCCGTTGCTTTGGGGTTCCTGCGTTATGTTTTCCGTGCGGGACCTTTTTGCCGTTGCTTGCGGTTAGGATTTTTCTTATTGATCACATAGATGCGACCCCGTCTGCGCACTAACTTGTCACCCTTTAACGGGTCTGCTTTAACGGATGCTTTTACCTTCATGATATTATCTTTAATGATTCTGATGAATAAAGCATTATTTATAAGCAAACGGCAATTTTTTTTCAAGGGATATTTTTTTGTGTCAAGGCAAAGTGAAAATCTTTCTCAATCCGGGGTGTCGAAACGTGATCAAACAAAAAAAGACAAGAGCATGGACAAAGATAGAGAGCAGGAAGGCCAACGGGAAAGAATTGGCGGTTGCTTTGTATATTTCATTTATGCTAGACTGCTTTTCTATACTGTAAGGATAAACATGGTAAAACGAACCTATCAGCCCAGCAAAAGACGTCGTAAATCAGAGCACGGTTTTCGAAAGCGGATGCAGACAGCAAGCGGACGTAAAATCATCAATCGGCGTCGACGTGAGGGACGAAAAGAGCTCACGAGAGCGTGAACCATTCTTTCCCAAAATCCCTTCGACTGCAAAACAAACGACAATTTAGAGAGGCTTTGCATCGCGGTAAACGATGGAAGGGGTCTCTGTTGATTATTGATCTAAAACGTAACCGCCATCAACAATCCCGGCTTGGAATCACGGTGGCAAAGCGCTATGGAACGGCCTGCCGGAGAAATCGCTTCAAACGGTTGGTGCGGGAAGCTTTCCGCTTACATCGTCGTCAATTGCCTAACTCGATCGATATCATTGTCAGACCTCTTCAAGGGAGGCAATCGATAGAATTTGAAGGGGTTGTCAAAGAATTGATTGCCGGGACAAAACTCGCCTTAACTACACACTGAATTCAATTCAGCGTACCCTTGAGTTGCATTTGCTTCTGAATATTTTTGATCGCCTTGGCAATATCGGGTTGGATAGTCGAAGGAGCGGCAAGATAAGAGTCTTTTGCATATTTTAGTGCCTGATTCATCTGATTTTTATCTAAATAGACTTGGGAAACGACCATATTCAACCGCCAGAGGTTTTCCTTATCTTGATGGCCGAATTTGTTGATATAATCAACGAGGGGAGCGACAGTTTTTTCCGGAGAGAAATCATTCTTCTCCATTTCCGAGCACAGACTCTCAAAATCAATAACGGCAACTTGGTAATGCGTTAAGAGGAGGTTGTCGGGATCGACAGAGAAGAGCCGTTGTTTAAGAGAGAGAGTTTCCTCGTCATGAACTTTTCCTGCTTTGACCAACCGGCGGTAACTTTCAGTAAGAAAAAATGGTGCTTGGTTAGAATATAAGCCCTTTTCCATTAAAAGGCAGCAATCACTTTTTAGACCAAATTCCTGTGCTTTTTCGTAAAGCCTTTTTAATTCTTTTCCGGACACGTTGCTTGTCGCTAGCCAAGCCATTTGTTCCTTGTAGGCAGAGTAATCATTGACCATCCGCATCAAATGCTGAGCATACTGTTTGCCGTTGCCCGCACGCCAGCCGGTCGTTCCAATTGGTTGTTGATCGGAATCTAAAATGATCACAGTAGGAAAACTTCGCACAGAAAATTTTTTCTGCAGTTGCTCGTTTTGATTGGTGATTTGCTGGTCTTGAGAGGTATGGACGGGATAGTCTAACTTGACGAAGATAAGCTGATCGGAAATAGCTGTGGAAAATTCCCCTTTTTCAAAAACCTCTCTTTCTAGTTTATTGCACCAACCGCACCAATCGGATCCTGTGAAGAATAGAAGAATGGGCTTAGAAGTGGCTTGCGCGATTTGGACAGCCTTTTCATAATTTGTCAACCATGGAATCGTTCGACTCTTGCGTTTCGACGCTTGAGCGGGGGTCGAGCTGCCAACCAAGGCCGCAACAAATAAAGAAAACACAATCTCACGGATTTTCATCGACGTCATCCTTGGTTTAAAACATTGTCGCGCATTATACTTATTGAACGCGAGTTTTGAGCAAAATGAATGTCTTTCGGTCCAAAACCCGTGTTATTGACTATGTTCGGATCCTAACCGAGGTGCTTCATAAGATGCAACTTTTTCCTTTAAAAAAACATCCAAAGGTAATTGTTTTGCGCCACGCAAAGGAAAATATAAAAAAATGCAGCCTGCGCGGATTGGAAAAGAGGGAAGATTTTCATTTTTTGACCTATCCCAAATCTGAACTTCCCGATCTAGCGGGATATCTTTTGTTAACACTCGATGCTCCTCCATTATCCCAAGAGGATCGAAATCAAGGTCTTTTCATTTTGGATGGAACCTGGCGCTATGTACAAGAAAAGCTGCTAAGGTATGTTCTTGAGCGTCAACAGCCGGTTTGCCGCCGTCTCCCGGATGGCTGGCGCACAGCCTACCCGCGTCGACAGCCCGACTGCCCCTTGCCGGAGATCGGCCTCGCCTCTCTTGAAGCCATTTATGCTGCCTACGTTGTGATGGGACGGGATTGTACCGGACTCCTCGATCATTACTACTGGAAAGATGCTTTCCTGGAGAAAAACAAAGCTATTCAAACTCAAGAATTGGATTTGAATGTGTATACTTGATATTTAATGCCGGAAAGTGTAAAATATATTTTTTTAGTTTGCCACGGTTACTTATTTAGATTGATTTAATTATTATTATATTGACATGTTAGAATCTTTATTTTCTTTTCTTGGAGCTTTTGAAGACTTTTTATGGGGGTACCTTGGTGCTCCGGCCATTATTCTGTTGGGAATTCTTCTGAGCATTCAATCAAGATGTTTTCAAATCCGAAAGTTTCCTGCCGTCGTCTATCAATTTTTCAGGTATTTTTCTTTTCACAAGACTGAAGGAAGTACAGGGGTTCATCCCTTGAAAGTTTTTTTTGCCTGTATTGGGGGCTGCGTGGGAATAGGAAATATTGTCGGTGTGTGCACCGCCATTCAAGTTGGCGGACCCGGGGCGTTGCTTTGGATTTGGATCACTGCCATCGTCGGAGGGATCGTGAAATATGCTGAAGTATGCCTTGGTGTTCGCCATCGCATCGTCAATGAAGAGGGGGGCTACAGCGGCGGCCCGATGTATTATCTTCAGCACATCAAATCAGTCAAGTGGCTTCCGGCTGTTGTTTGTGTTCTTCTCTGCATCTATGGAGTGGAAGTGTATCAATTCTCGGTGATTACAGAAAGCCTTTCGAGCAACTTGCATGTGAACAAGCTTGCGATAGCTGTTGGCCTGCTGGCGATTGTCTTGTTCGTTGGCAACGGCGGCGTGCAAAGAGTGGGCAATATTTCCAGCGCTATCATTCCAGTCTTTTTCGTTCTTTATACGGGAATGGGGACTTGGGTCATCATCCAGCACTATGCTAGCATTCCTTCCCTGTTAAAAGAGGTGTTGATTTCCGCATTTCAAGGGAAATCTGCTGTCGGAGGGTTTTTGGGAAGCACGATCATTCTAACAATGTCGCAAGGTGTTCGAAGGGGCTGTTATTCTTCAGACATTGGCGTGGGCTATGCATCAACGATACACAGCGAAAGTGCGGAAAAGTCGGCAAGCATCCAAGCGTCCCTTGTTTTTTTTGACATCTTTTTAGACACATTTGTTTTTTGTACAATGAGTGTCATGTTAATTCTCCTATCGGGGATTTGGCAAGAACCGATGGAAGCGGGCATGCTTGTACAGTCGGTTCTGATCCAGCATTTTCCATTCATGAATGTGTTCATGCCTTTATTTTTGACGATTCTTGGCTATTCAACGCTGAATGCCTATTTTTGCGTTGGGGTTAAATGTGCCGAGTATCTGTCTAAAAAGAGAGGACGAGTGTGTTTCAATCTGTACGCAGCAACAGCATTGTTGCTATCTGTTTTTGTCGACACAACCCAGGCACAAACAATCATGCAGATTGCAGGGGGATTGCTTTTAATGATCAACTGCTGGGGGATCTACCGCCTTCGCCAAGACGTCTCTTACGCCTTTGGCGCTTCACATCAGTTGGTTCAAGAGCAAGCGTACTGAAGGCCATCGATCCGGCGGAATTTCCGCTCCCACAACTTCCACGACACTGCCGCCAAGGATCGATCCGATCTTTGCTGATTCCATCAAAGACTTATTGAGCAAGAACCCATGGAGGAATCCGCTAGCAAAAAGATCGCCGGCACCCGTCCTGTCGACGATGCGGCAAGGATGGGCGGGACAGTGAAATATTTCTTGGCGGTGTCCAACCCAACACCCTTGAGGACCCACCATGACAATCGAGATGTTGCAAAGATTTTTGAGGAAGCCGCATCCCTCTTTCGGCGGTTTTCCCGTTAGAGCCAATGTTTCCTTTGTGTTAGAAAAAACAATATCGACATACTCTTCCAGCAGCTCCAAGATGTGCTCTTTGTAAGTTTCCACAACCTCGAAACTTCCTAAGTCGAAAGAAATCGCCGCACCTTCCTCTTTTGCTAGTTTCATCGCACGATAGGCGACCCCTTGACAAAGGAGCGTATAGCCTTCGATATGGACCAGCTTCGCTCCGGAAAAATGGGAGGGGTTCAGATCTTTTGCCGTCATTTCTTGTCCCGCCCCCAAAAACGTACGGCAGGTGCGCTCTCCGATTGATGTGATTAAACACACCGCTTGGGCTGTGGGAGTTGTGCTATAGCGGAAAAGAGTGAGAATACCTAAATTGTGAAAACTCTCCATGACCTTTTGCCCTACGCTATCTTGTCCGATTTTTCCAATCATTGCACAAGAGTGTCCGAGCGAGGCCAGTCCTTTGATGGCATTTGCACAGCTTCCTCCGGCAATGGATTGGGGGAGGGATCGACTCTCTTCGATAATGCGGATCATGTCATGGTAAGAGACCGGTTCCATTCCATCCTTTTTACCGGGGAGTTGATCGAGATACTTTTCTTCTACAATAATAAGATGATCAAGCAGGGGGCTTCCAACCCCAACGACATCGCTTTTTTCTCCCATCTCGCGACCGTTATTTTAGATTTTCTTTCTGAGGCGGAAGAGTTAAAAGACGGGCGATATACTGGCGATTGGCATAGATATAGTCGACACCGGACAGGAAAGTGTAAGCTGCTGCGATTCCAACAAGCCAGGTGCTCGCTTCATGGAGGGTTTCGGTCGTGATTGCCCCGAGTGATTGGGGAATCATCAGGATAACGATCACAATGGCAGTGATCGCTTGAATCATCGCTTTGATTTTCCCGCTTATTCGGGCGGCTAAGGCAAATCCTCTTAGAGCGCAAATCGTTCGCAGGGTACTCACAACGGAATCTCGATAGAGAAAGACGAAAATCAGGAGCATAGGGACTCGGATCGGTTCGAGGGTAAAGGTCAAAAAAACGGAGATGCGGGAGATACTGTCTGCCATAGGATCGATGATTTTCCCAAAATCGGTCACTTGATTGTATTTTCTGGCGAGGTAGCCGTCGAAAGCATCGGAAAGTTCTGCAACTGCCAAGAGAAAGAGGAGAACGTAAGGAAGAAAAAAAGGGCTAATGCCAATGCTTTCGTGAGCGATATAAATCAATAAAAAAATGGGGCTGACAAAAATTCGAAAAAATGTCAAATAATTAGCAATAGTCATTAAAACGTCTAGTAATTAGCAATAGTCATTATCTTGCATAGCAGCGTTGATTTTTCAAACAGCCTCTCTTAGGCACCCGAAACACGTTCAAGAAATTTTGCAAAGTCGAGCTTTCGCATTTTATTCTAGATTGTTTCTTCGATTTTCGCCTACTTTTTTTCTCATTAACGGAAAAATGGGGCAGCTGCAAAGTCCCAAAAAACACTCATCATGATCATTTCTTCTTGCATGTTAATCAAATGAGAATTATGATATTTGTTTATAAACCTGTTATACCGATCAGGTTAAAGAAACATTGGGGTGTAGCCAAGTGGTAAGGCAGCGGTTTTTGGTACCGCTATGCGGAGGTTCGAATCCTTCCACCCCAAGATAATCACAAGTTATTGGAATCAATGCCAAAAGAAACGCATGATATGCTGCTTTTTACCGGATCGGCACATCCGGAGTTAGCAAAAGAGGTTGGCGACTATCTTGGGGTTCCGCTGGGTCGAATTGCGCTCAATCGTTTTCCCGATGGCGAGATTTCCTTACGTATCAAGGAAAATGTACGGGGGCGGGATGTCTTTGTCTTGCAGACCGTCGCATTAGACCCGAATAATTACTTGATGGAATTGTTGATTATGGTGGATTCCTTGAAAAGGGCATCTGCCCGCAGTATTTGTGTGGTTATTCCCTATTTTGGGTATTGTCGACAAGACCGAAAAGACAAGCCGCGTGTGCCTATTACTGCAAAGCTGGTGGCAAATTTACTCGTGAATGCCGGAGCGACCCGTCTGTTGAGCATGGACTTCCATACGGAACAGATACAGGGTTTTTTCGATATCCCGGTTGATAATTTGTACGCCAGGCCTCAATTAGCGGAAGAGTTTAAAAAGGAGGTTGGGTGCGAAAATCTGGTTGTTGTAACGCCGGATATTGGGAGCATTAAATTGGCGAGGGCCTATGCGAGTCATCTAAATGTTGACTTTGCCATCGTCGATAAGCATCGTACCGGACCGACGGAAGTAGAAATTGTTACATTAATTGGGAGTGTTGAAGGAAAACATGTACTTCTCGCTGACGATATGTGTTCAACAGCCGGCACATTAGTGTCAGCAGCGAAAGTTTGCCAAGAGAAGGGAGCAAAAAGGATTTTTGCTGCGGTGACTCACGGAATTTTAGTGGATCATTCGGTGAGGGCCATTGAGGAAAGTCCTATTGAAGCGCTGTATATGAGCAATACTGTCCCCTACACAGACAGATTAGCAGGTTTAACAAAAAACCGTTTTGTTTCCGTTGCTAATCTTTTTGGGAAGGCCATTCATTGCATCCTTTCTCGGGAGTCGATTTCTTCTCTTTTTCAGATAGAAAGTTGGGAAGAGCCATCACTCAGCCATGTTTAAGCATTCATCGTTCGTTCATCATTCTCAGGTAGGAGGGTAAATGAAGCTTACTGTTTATCAAAGGTTAGCGAAAAAAAAGAGTGACAACAAGCAGGCCCGTCGCGGCGGAAAGATTCCCGCTGTGTTGTACGTACGCGGTCAGCCTTCTGAAGCACTCCTGGTAGGTGCTGCGGAGTTTGACTCTGCGCTTCGGCAAATGAAAAGAGGCCGCCTTGCCACGACAAAATTGACTCTTGTCAATGAAAAGGGCGAGGAGCGTTCTGCAATTATCAAGGACGTTCAGTATCACGTGACCAATTATGATGTGCTGCATCTGGATTTTGAAGAACTGATCGATGAAGTCAAAGTTAACTTGAACGTCCCTATCGAGTGCACAGGTGTTGCTGATTGTGTTGGAGTGAAGCTAGGGGGTGTACTGCGGCAGGTGATTCGTCATTTACGCGTGCATTGCCTGCCCGAAGATATCCCTGAAGTTTTTGAGATTGACGTCAAATCTTTGGCGATTAAGCAGTCGAAGAAGTTGAGAGATATTAAGATACCTCCCGGTGTGCGCCCGCTAGGAAGTCTTGAAGAGGTCGCAGTTGTGATTGCGAAACGATAGTTTTAAGGAAACGGTACTCTAGGTTGCTCGACTCGGATAGAGCGTTTTGTCAAACATGCAGGAGAAAGAGAAGCAAAGAGTATTTGTGGGATTGGGCAATCCCGGAAAAAGATATGAGATCACACGGCACAATATCGGTTATCTTGTGATTCGTCGATTTGCCGATAAGCATAGAATTCTACTAAAAAGGGAAAAGAGATTTCTTGCTGATTGCGGCCGGGGGGTAATTCGGGATGTATCGGTACATCTCGTATTGCCGGCAACATACATGAATGAGAGTGGGCAGGCGGTACGGCGATACGTTGACTACTTTAAACCAATGCTTGCAGAGATTCTCGTTATTAGCGATGACTTGGATTTGCCTTTCGGTCAATTGCGGCTACGAACGCAAGGGACAGCCGGGGGGCATAAGGGGTTAAAAAGCGTGGAAGAGCACTTAGGAACCATTGACTATCCTCGGCTAAGGATAGGAATCGGCCGCAGCGGTAGAAATGGCAAAACGATTAAAGACTATGTCTTAGATCGATTTGATAGAGAAGAGTACGCTCTTTTACCGTCGGTCATCGAAAGAGGTGTTCGAGCATTGGAGCAGCTTCTCGCGGAAACCATTGCCAACGTCATGAATGTGGTGAATGTAAAGAAACAAAAGGAAATCAATGATGGGTGAAGAAAGACAAAGCCTTTATGAAGGGATGTATATCATCAGCTCAAGGCTCAGCGAAGATGCTCGGCAAAAAGCTCTGGATAAAATCCAACAGGGCATTACGGAAAGAGGGGGAGAAGTGATCAAAGTCCATGACCTTCGAAGAAAGCGGATGGCTTATGAGATCAAGGGAAATCGAGAAGGTCATTACTATGTTCTCTACTTTAAAACGGACCCAGCGGCAATCTCTGACATGTGGAAAGACTATCATCTGAATGAAGACCTGATTCGTTTTCTTACACTACGTGCCGAAGAGGTTAAAGAAAAAATCGAATTTAAGGCGATTGCCGAAGCACAACAATAGGAGAAGGGGAGAATGGCTAAAAAGAAATCCAGAAATGGTACGGGAAAAGAACGCGTGCAACGCTCGAGGGGAAGAAGACGCAAAAGCTGTCCTTTTACCGCAGCCGGGATTAAACACATTGATTATAAAGATGTCGATACCCTGTTAAATTTTATTACAGATCGTGGAAAAATTTTGCCGCGCCGCATTACCGGGGTTTCTGCCCATCATCAGAGGCTCCTTTGCAATGCCATTAAACGGGCAAGGCACATGGCATTATTGCCTTTTGTGGCACAAGTATAAATGCATTGATAAGGAGAGAAGGTTAGGATGGCACAAAAACTCTTATTAGTTAAAGATGTTAAAGATTTAGGGCGTAGTGGAGATATTGTCAAGGTAAAGCCGGGGTATGCAAGAAATTATCTGCTTCCTAAGGGATTGGCCATGATAGCAAGCAAACATGCCCTTCGCCTGCAAGAGAGGCTTCAAGAAGACCGGCTGAAAAAAGCTGCGCAAGACCGAAAAGAGGCTGAAGTATTGGCCGAACGTTTAAAAGAGGTCACATTAGAATCGGTTGTCAAGATAGATCAAGAAGGGCACATGTATGGATCTGTATCTCTGTTGGATGTTGTTCGTTTGCTTCAAGAACAGCAGCAGATCGTGATTGACAAGCATTCAGTACAGTTGAAACACCCGATTAAAACCATTGGTATTCACACGATAGAGTTCAAGCTTGACGAGGATGTGACGGCCGCTGTCCGCATAAAAGTGATGTCTGAAGAAGAAGCAACCCCGCCACCGAGCAATGAGTAGTTTGCTAACGTTACGTTCGCCTGCAAAAATCAACCTGTTTTTGCAAGTCCTTGGCCGTCGTTCTGATGGATATCATGAGATCGCATCATTACTGCAAGCTGTTGATCTTTGCGATACTCTCCGGTTTGAGATCAATCAACCCGCCGGCGTCTATTGTGATGATCCTCGCATCCCTACAGATCATTCTAATACCATTGTTAAAGCGATCGATGTTTTTCAACGTCGAACCCGATTACCTGTTGATGTACAGGTAAAGGTAGCGAAAATAATCCCTTCTCAGGCCGGGTTGGGCGGTGGAAGCAGTAATGCGGCAACGACTCTTTGGGCTTTGAATCAATTATACGGAAAGCCCGCTTCTTTGGAAGAATTGCAGCAATGGGCAGGGGAAATCGGATCGGATGTTCCGTTTTTTCTGTCGGGAGGTACTGCATATTGCACGGGAAGGGGAGAAAACATTACCTCTCTTGCTCCAATGCCTTCGGAAAAGTTGTGGATTGTCAAGCCCCGTCAGGGGGTGTCAACTCCGTTAATCTATCAGACTTTGCAATTAGAGGCTTTATCCGAGAGAAATCCGAAGCAGGCCCTAGAGGCTCTGATCAGGGGAAAGGGGGATTATTTCAATGATCTGGAAGAGACCGCCTTTAAATTATTACCCGAAATCGCATTGCTAAAAGATCACTTGCTCGCTGCGGGATTCCGTTCTGTGATGATGACAGGTTCAGGCTCTGCGCTGTTTTGCTTGGGGGATGGTGCCTTACCCCATTTTCTTGAGGATGTGGAGGCCTTTTCGGCCTCCTATCTCAATCGTCCTCAAGAGGAGTGGTATCTCCAATCTGTGATGCAGTGAGATTCATTGCGTCTCATTCTCTCATAGGAGTCTCCTATCCATCGAGAATGGCCCGTCTGTTGTAGCGCGCGAAAGTGCTCCTCAAAATTTTCGATCGTGGGTTGACGAGCATCATGAGGAAATAGGCCTTGTTGAACGCCCTTTTTTAAGAGAGCTTGTGTTTTTAAACCCGTTTGGTGTTCCATCCTTTCAATTCCCTCGACATATTGATTCTTGCTGATCGAGCCGGCCAAGGCACGTTCGTTTAACCCTTGGAAGTAGGGGTCATTTAATGCATTGTTGAGTTCGAATGCGAGACAGGTTAAGCGCGTTCCTTCTGTCGGGTTTTGGTCAGGGTCGATGATAATGATCCGTTGCTGGGTTTCCCAAAAAGCAGGAAAACTCAATCCTCTTTGGAATCTAACTGCGATGGGTCCTTGTTCCATTGCTCGTTCAATCAGCTCTTTCCCTTCCGGGAGGCTGCTGAGCTTCTTGACGACAGAATCGAGGGCGTTAGGGTATTGGGCAAATCCCATCCACGAGGTATAGCCGGATCCTGGGGAATAACTTGGGTTGTGATTTTGGTGGCAATGGGGGCAAGCAGCTTTCAGTCCATTGGGGTTGAAAGAGAGCATTAATAGAGAAAGCATTACTGTGCAAATTATTTTTTTCATGATAAACATCCTGTTATGTTAATAATCGCTTAATAAAGTGTAAGTGATGCTTGTTATTTATGTAAAGGAAATTTATATAAGAAAAAAAACAGACAATATATCTTTTTAGATATTTATTCGGTTAAAAAATCGTATTTTTTATTTTTCTAAAGAGGCGAGTTTATGAGCCTGTCCGCAAATTAAATATTTAGCTATGCTCATTCAATTTAAAGAAGGAGTAAGCTAGGTATATAATTGATCATGGAATGGTTGGAGGCTGATAAGTTTAAGTTTTCTTGAATATAATCTTGTTTGTTGCAACTCGAAAAGTCTCCGTAGACCAACCATCGAGCCATTGTGGTTGTTGAATAAAACGGATTACATCCTCCTTAGCTTCCGCGACATCTAGTTCTTCGATACGAGCATGTAACATCTCAAGAAGACGTTTTTGCGTCAAGATTTCTGGTTCGGGTAGATGACCGGTCTGGCGCATCTTTCTCTCCAAAAATTCCAAGTCCAACGGAGTACCCCGCTGAATAAACCATAACATATCATACCAATCCCTTCCTTTGACGCGCTTACCCCAACCACGGCAAATCACTGCGTGCATCTTCCCGGAAAATAAAGAAGGTCGCGATAGTGTACGCACCCAAAATGGGACAGGATTGATAAGATTACGGGTTTCTGTCACAAAACCGGAGCATGGGTCCGTGTCGATTTCCAGCTTGATCTTAATGGCCTCCCCTAGTTGAAAGGCCGTAACGACACCTTTGGGAGCTCCTACACGGATTACATGTTCTTTGGTATTGGCTTTGAGAAATGCTGAACGGATCGCGCTTTCTTTGGTTTTCTTTTTCTCTGTTACCGTTACCGTCAGCCCAAAGGCAGCCAGCTCCGTCTGTAGAGCATTTTGGTAAGGTTTCAACTGAAATTCTGAATTCATTTTAAGAAGCATAAAGTCAAGGTCTTCACTAAAACGATTCAAGTTATAAAGCGTCCGCAGTGCCGTCCCTCCGTAGAACGCAGCATGCTCAAAGAACTTTGCTCGCCATAAACCTAACAAAGCAATGTCCTGGATGATCTCTTTTAGTGCGTTTTGATAATCATCAACAGTCTTGCATTCGTAACGATTAATCATATCACGCAACACTCTATCCATTATGTCATCCTCATTAGTACTTGATTCAGTAAACGCACGGTTGGGGTTCCGTAAGCAGCTGCAATTTTGATCATCCGTTCTTTATTCAGCTCTCTTAACATAGAATCCTCAATTCGTAAGTTTTCCATGAGGTACTCTAGGATTGTATCCTCTTTCTCCAAGTCCCTCTCTTTAGCGATCAGGTCTGCAAGTGCTTTCTCCGGAGAGGCAAACAGGCACCACTGTTCTTCTCCGACAGGCCGCCAATCCACACCGACGCTGTAGCGCTTTTGATTGAGGTACCAATATTCGAAACAACCAAAGGGAGTTGTAAATGCCTTATTACGCTGTGTTGTCATGCTCGTGACCGTTTCCACCCTTTCCGGAATAAGTTCATGCTGCGACAGGGCGTACAAGCCGGAGACATAGGAGGGACCATAGATGAGATTTGCCAATATTCCGCGGTTGACAGGTGCGTTCCTGTAGTCTTTACCAAAAACATAAAGTCCCTTTTTAACCCGCACGATGTTCCCGCTTCGTAGCAGCCGGCCGATCTTCCCTCCAGGGTTGGCATAGTTCTGAAGATGATCCATCAAAAAGGTATAACTGAACACCTCACCGACGCAATCTCTCCGCAAGGCTCTAAGCATGGAGTCTCCTATTTTAGCTTGTATATGTCGTATGATAGCATTTACTGGTTACAAAAAAAATAAAACAACCAGTAACTGCTTTTTTATAGCCGTTACTGGTTAAAATAGCGGTGACTCTTCTTCGACTTTGCAAGAGTTATACGAGGGAAAATACCCGGGTCGTGCCTTTCCCCTGCAACGCTATGGAGATAGAGGGCGTCGATAACCGCATGATGAGAGGAGCGAGTCCTTGAACAAGCAGAGCAGCAACCATCCCTGTTAAGACATCCCCGCTTCCCGCCGTCGTCATTCCGGAATCTTAGCAAGGATTGACTCTGATTGTTGTACCAGAAACGAACGCTTGACATGTTTGTAGAAATTCTCGCAATCATATCTCCAGCCCGTGTTGCACTATCGTCAAATGGGAAAAAAATGCTTGCTACGACGATTGAACTATCAATACCATTCAATGATGTTCAATCTGTAAAGAGTTGTTTTTTTTGCTCCGCTTTGAATGATCAAACCTTTGCTCGTTAGATCAGAAAGGTCTCTCTGTAAGGTGCGTCTATTAATTGCAGGACATAATCGTTCATAGTCATTTATTGAAAATTCTCCTCCTCTTTCAATAAAATGCTCTAATGCTTGTTTTTGCCTTTGTGATAATTTATGTTCTACTGCTAAGACATCTAACTTAATGGCTCGAGATCCTTTTAACTGAATTTCACGCATTTGTGTTTCCAGAGCCTTACAAAAATATTCTAACCAACAAGTCATATCCATATTGTTGTTTCTGACAGACTGAATTGCGTTGTAATAATCTTGTCTATTTCTGTCGTAATATTCACTAATGGTGAATAATTTTTTAAAATCATAACCAAATCTGTATAAACACAGTGTGGATAGGAGACGTGCGGCTCTCCCGTTCCCATCTAAAAATGGATGAATATGAACGAGTTGAAATTGTGCAATTCCAGATACTAGAACAGCTGAAATCAGTTGCTCGTTTTGGATCCACTTCACAAGTTCAGCCATGAGGATAGGAACCTCATAATCTGCTGGAGGAGTGTAATAATTTCTTTTGTTTTAGAGTTCGCAACGTAGTTCTGAACTCCCCTGTATTGTCCTGGTTGGGCACTGTTTCCTCTTACATTATCGACAAGACGCTGATGGATTTCCCGAATTAAACCTTCTGTCATCATGCTGTGAGTAGACACATAATCAGCCACAAAATCAAATGCCTTCCTATAATTTAGAAGCTCTTGAACATCCTCAGAATCAACATCAGGGCCGTGTTCACCTTATCTAGGAAAAATTCCGGTCAAAAACGATATCAGTCTCTCTTAATTACGGGAGATTAAACGCAAAGACGCTAAGACGCTAAGATTATCTTCCTCAGCGACTTAGCCCTTTGTGTTTA
>JBAUVX010000354.1:0-3892 GCA_049583465.1 Waddliaceae bacterium
GTCAAACTGAATATGGAATTAGGCAACGAGCCTTTACAGTTTGAAGGTCTCATAACGCATTAACAATTCGCCCATGGGGTCAATAAATGAAGAAAGATGGCGAATATGAATTTACGGATAGGTTCAAAGAAAGATGAAAATCCTGCAACTTTCTGATTATAAAGGGACCTAAGCGCTTATGCTGGCTATGCAAAGCCGGCGGGATGCCCATGTTTTCAGATCGATGAGAGAGGGGCTGAAACGCTCTTTTTTTTTGCTTTTATTCTGTTTATACGTTATATTTAGCCTTATAGGCAATGCTGTTGTATTGCATCTAAATCTAGGGAAATTTATCAACTAAACTACTGAGAATGAGGAACGAAAAATGAAAGAATTTGTCGCCTACATTGTAAAAAACCTCGTCGATCACCCCGATAAAGTGAAAATTAACGAAATTGGGGGAACACAAACTTTAATTATTGAACTATCTGTTGAAAAGTCGGATATAGGAAAAATTATCGGTAAAAAAGGGAAAACAATTAACGCCATCCGAACGCTTCTGATGTCTGTTGCCAGCCGAAATGGGATCCGGGTGAATTTGGAAATTTTGGAAGAAGGGGAAACTTCCTCTACAGATAGCATCGAATAAAAAGAGTATCGAAGCCGTTCATGGAATGAGGCGGGGAAGGTAGGGGGAGATCATCGATTTGCGCGAGTTGATCGAACCCGCATTGAATCGCAAGATTGCCATGGTATGTTTGGAAGCAGTTTGACTGGTATTGATGGTCGAAATAGCGGGAAAATTTCTCTGAAAGATGTCGGTAAGGAAATCGCTGTGCGGACCGAGAACCTCGAGATCCATTCTGTTGTTTAACACCTCCTGAGAGGCTTGAAAAGCATTAAGAAAATTTGTCAAATGATCTTTAGCTCTTTCCTCTTCAGGTATCCAAAGCCATAGCTCATCTTGATGGAGGTAGTCCCCTATCTTGTCTTCGTAGACCTCGTCTGCGCTGGGAATTGTGCTGATCATCAGCATGTGCAGGTCCATGTGTTGCCGGTTCCTGTGAATGTTTTGTGCAACTTCAACCCAGTACTTTCGCATGGGGGTTGCTTGCTGCAAAAATGAAGGGATATTGCAAGAAAATAGCTTAATTTGCCCAATCCGACAACAGCCGTTCTGTTCTTTTGTGTCGTTAAAGAGAACAGCAAAGTCCCCGTCTTCACACGTTTTCAAATTTTCCTCGATTTCACGTTCTTTGGAGGCGTAAATTTTTCTATAGAGTGAATACATTTCGGGGTTTTTCAGGATCCTTTTTGCAGCAGCTTTAGCAAACTCTTTATCTCTGGGAAGGTGGTCGAGATGAATGATTTCAACTTCCTGTTTGACCGATAGCGACTTCATTTTGTTGAGAAGAGAGGCAACGATGACGACATCGCGAAAAGAGACCTTTGTCAAAAGATCGGTATCATCGAGGATGGCGTGGAGGATCGTTAAGTATTCTACAAATTCCCGTTTGGGATGGATGTAGTGCTCGCCCCGTTTGTGGATTGCTATTTGTCTTGAGAGAAGTTGGCCTAACAGCCTTGCATTTACTGTGGAGACGGGTTCCTGCTTTAACTTTCTGATTTGTTCTTCGATATGATCGGATGCTATTCCTCCCAGACTATACCGTTCATTGATCTGAAAAAGTTGTTCTGCAATCAGGACGTTGCATGATTGTGCATCGCCAATGAGGGCGGAGGGGATGGAAGTGGTGGTTAAGCTCGATTTATGGTGGTCGATAACGCTGATTACAGAGAGATAGGAGGCCATGTGCACTTCATCTTCTGTACTGAAATCACGGAAAGATGCCGTTCCCAACACAGCCCTCCGCAGATCGTTAGCCCAAATCACTCCGACGGGGAAAAAACGCCCATCCTTTTGCGGGATCACCACGGTTAAATGGGTAAAATTTTTTATCTTTACACGAATATCTTCGATTTCACTTGTCCAAGGAATAGGGGTGTCTGCGGCTCCAATAACATCATTTTTGATGCGCATCATGATTCCTAAGCGCTTGGCAAATTGATGCGCGTGGCCGACTGCTAAATCGAGATGATGAATGATGCTTTCTAACAAGGTTAAGATCATCGTGCGGTCTTCTTTAATGATCCCGGACGAATCAAAAAGATCTGACTCTTGCAGAGAGATAATTTCTTGTTTAACTTCTGCTAACTCTCCGGTCGAATGCTCCTCTTTTAAAGCTCGGATCATTGTAGAAAATGTGTCTTCTAGGCCCTTGGGCATGTTAATAATGGCTTTTAGAAAGGTGTCAAGCACTGCTGTTTGCTTCTCGGTTAGGTTGTGTATCGGTTCGCACTCCTTGATCGCAATGTCGAATATCGAAGAGACAATGCGGGGAAGTTCCTGAGCGCGCAATATTTTTTGTGCAAACAAAGAAATCAGCTTGTGATGGAGATAGTTTTCCAGCCATTCCAGGCATGATTGATAGAGAAAAAGGACTTGTTGCACAAGTTCCCTATCAGTGCTGCGCCAGTCTCCGCAATAACTACCTTCCTCGTCGACTAAAATGAGGGCCTTTTCCTCAAATCCATGTTCGATTGTGTCGATAGACCTTTCCTGTTCGGCTTTGACCAAATGTTTTTCTGTGACCATATCCATAGCGGAGAGTGTCATCATCGAGGCCGCTCGGGAGAGGTTTTCGAAGACAGTCTTCCCAAAAAGCTTGCGGAATAGCTGTGTTACAGGAGAATCCGGAGGACCCCCGGGTAGACTCCAGATATGTTGCTGATCTCCCACGCGAGCGGCATAAGCATCCACCCATCCCCAGAAGGAAGCAATTGTGGTATCCGTGTCCGGTGCTTGGTGAGCAGAAACAAAGTGGGTCCCAAAAAAGACATTGTCCATTCCGATGGGAAAAAAGGCCTGATACTCGTCGCGAGGAAGGAACTTTCCCACGATTTTTGCCCTGATCAGATCGTTGTCATTTTTACTGAATCCGGAAAAATGATTCAGCCAGAACTCAAAGTGTGTGAAATGGTAGGGCTCCTCCAATACCTGCTCATCATTGACCCGGGCGATGTATTCGATGACTGCTGCTAACAGGAACGACTCGTGAGGAGCGTTAGCAATTTGTTGACACAAGACTTCAGACACCCGCATCAGTTTTTTTCCGAAGGGGAGTTTTTGAAAATCCGGCTCTCTAAATCTCGAGAAAATCTTATCGAGGCCGGGAAATTTCTCGCAGTCAATCTCGTAGTCGCCAAGCAGTTGAGAAGAGGGGGAGGGGATGTTAGGCATATTGACTCTCAACAGGATTAAAGCAGGAGAGAAGAAATAGTACAAGGGCTGAAAACGGACTGAGTAGGATTCGAACCTACGACCACCCGCTTAGAAGGCGGGTGCTCTATCCGCTGAGCTATCAGTCCAAACAACACAAGGGTAGCATGCGGCGGGCTAAAAAATCAATTCATCCTTTATCGGAGCCATTAACGATGAAAAGGATTATATACCATTCGTTCCTTTCGGAAAAACTTAATGATAAGAACGATGTAACGATATGAACGATAAGGAACCTATTATCGTTTATATCGTTACATCGTTTTTATCGAGGTGAAAAGATCTCATTTCTATCGTGTCAGTCCAAATCTTGAGTTTTCTTCAGCATTTGGCTCTAAATTTTCTCCTTCAACTGGAAATTAAACGCCCGTTCGCTTCGCTCACTCAAAGCGAACGGGCGTTTAATTTGGAATATCTATGGGGTGAATTTTCTCATAGTTTTTTAGAACTTTGGGTAAATAAAGTTTTCGTAATACACGCCATGGGCGAATTGCGATTTTGCGATTTCGGTTGATAATGCGCAGGTACTAGTTTCACCACTCATTTAAAGCATGGTTGTTAGTGTAAAACACA
>JBAUVX010000355.1:0-3695 GCA_049583465.1 Waddliaceae bacterium
TTGTCCTTGCCTCTAAAATTTCCTCTCCAAATCAACATGACGATCTTATTTGCCCGATATCACAAGAGCCGTTTCGCGATCCTGTCATGGATAACCATGGCCATAACTTCGAAAAAGAATCTATAGAAGAATATTTTAGACATATAGGTCGACGCGAATGCCCCTTAAGTAGACAACCCATTAATTCTTTAGCACCAAATTTGGCTATTAAAGCCATGGTAGATGCTGCCAAGAAAAAGTCCCCGGTTCCAACATGTGATTGTTTTGAAAAACATAACCAAAAGCTTGCTAAGAGATTAATGGAGCAGGGCCAATTATTTGAAGAAGAGCAAGAGTATGAAGACGCTTTAGATTCCTATGCCAAGGCACTGAAATATACGGAAAAAAGCGACGACTATGCCTCTATTCCTCGCATCTTTGAAAAACAAGGAGACAATGAAAGGGCAGCTCTCAGTTATCTTCACTTAGCGAAATATCAGGTGCAAGAGGGAAAATTCACAGAGGCGGCAAATAATTTGCAAAAAGCTTGTGATCTTGTCCCGGATTGCATTGAATTAACCGATCCGCTTGCCCGATGTTACCTGCAAACAAATCCCAAGGAAGCCGCTCCTCTTTTCTTTAAGCTTGGCCGGATTTTTCTTGATAAAAATCATCGAGAAAGAGCGATTCATTACTACCAATGTGCCGTTGATGCAGATCCCGATCATCCCCACTCTTATGAAGCTCTTGCCGATCTATACGAAAAAAGTTCTGATCAAGCTCACGTCTATCTTCGCGGTGCTCTTCATTTTTCCCACAGAGATAAACAACAAGCTGAAATCTTTTGCAAAAGGGCTTGCGACCTCTATCCGGAAGATTTTAACGGCTATTTCCCTTATCTTGAACTTCTTACTGAGCAAAAGCGTATTCCGGAACTGATCGATCTTTACAAGCAGCTCATCACACTTTATGAAAAGCGAGGTCTTTTTCAAGAGATGCTCACATGCTATAAAAAATTGATTGTCATCGAGGAGAAACCAGAATATTACAAAAAAATTGTCACTCTCTATTTAAACCAAAGACAACAGGAAGATGCATTGGCCTGGAATCTTCGTTGGATGAACTTTCACATGGGAAAAGAAGAGTTAATCCAAGCAGAGGGGGTGGGCAAACAAGCGCTTCGTCAAAATGATGCATCCATCGAGGTATTAGAAAATCTGCAAACGATTTATCAACTAGGTAATTCTGACAAGCTCAAGCCTTTGCTTGTCCGTTTAGGTAGGGCTTACGAACAAAATCGGCAGCTTGCTCAAGCAGAAAAAACTTATCGTGTTGCTTGGGAACGCTTTCAAGATTCGGAGGCGTACTTTTCCCTTGCAGGAGTTCTTATTCATCAAGATCGCCGTGATGAAGGACTGGCAGTTTATAAAGAAATTGCCGAACATTCCTATGTAGAAGAAGAGTTCTCCTTTGTTGATCGGTGTTACCAAGCAATAAAAAGAATCGATCCTCATTTTGCAAGCTTTAGCCATCAAGAGAAAATGGCGTTTGTTACTCAACACCACGTCTTGCATTTAAATAATCAGCTCATAGAGGAACGCGCAGTTGCGCGAGAAGAAATCAAACGTTTAAAGGGACGAATTGAGGATTTGGAAAAGCTCCCGGTAATTCAAGAAGCTAAAAACTTCCAAAGAGCTGAAGAGCTTCGAGCCGGCCTCCCTAAAATTGCCTTTGGGAAAGTCGATTGGGAAAAATACTTTGGAGAGGTTGGAGAAGAACCCCCACTTCCTGCCGACATTAAAAAGATCTTGCAAGGTCCCTGCCCATTTTGGGAAGGAAAGAAGGTGGAAGATACCCATCTGCTCGTGCTTCTTCCCAAAACCGTCAACGGGAGACCTCTCACTCTAAACACTCTTGAAGAGCTGATCCAACGGCCGCGAGGAGGATGGCTCGCAACAAAGTATAGTTGCTACTACGATGGAATAAAAGAAGAATTTGGAGACCAAGAAGTCGGTCGGTCCTCTTGGGTCTTGATGACGAGAGATGTGCTAGAAGGAAGCCGAAACAAGAGCTATGATGATCAGCGCGCTCTAGTGGAAGAGTACGCAAAAAGGGCGGGCCTTCCTTATGAGATGCCTCATGCATTAGAGGCAGTTGTCAGTATTCTCATGCACCATGCAAAGACCGGAGAGAGGCTGTATCCGGGCCTCTCATCATACACCCGTTGCCAAGAAAAGCTGGTGGGGGCCGGCGGATGGCCATCGGTTGTTGGGTGCTTTCCCGCCAGCGCCAGTGGCCTCATGGGCCTCATCGGCTACGCCTGCGGCGACTACGGGGGCGTTAGGGGTGTTGGGGTTGGGGGTGTCCGGAAGTTCTAGGTACTTGGGCTTTGGATGACTTGGCTCTTGTTCTTGGAAACTTGGTTTTTGGCTTATTGGACGATTGGCAAAAGCCCGGCGGTAGCCGGGGTCGAATTTTGAAATTTTCGCTAAAGATTGGAAGCCAGGTGTTATTAATCTTGAACTAAAAAATGGGTGGTTGATCCGAAAAGTTTTCTTGGGGACGCAACGCATTCAGCTCCTAACCCAATAAGCATTTTTTAAAGCTTGGACGAGATCGTGCTGATTTGCGTGGGATAACATTCCCAAATAAGATTGAATAGATTGATCCATATGAGTTTCATCCACCTCATGACTAAGATAACGAGAGTAGGTTTTTTTTAGTCTTTGTTTCATCCGTTTTTTTGTTCGTATGCGCAAAAGTCTGTGATTTAGAAAAAGAATATAGCCCAAGAAGTCTACCCCTTGATGAAGTTTTTTTAGGATGATTTTTTTAGGGTGAAGATCTAAAAACAGCCTCTTTTTTAAAAAATCTTCAATAGAAGAAATCATGGAGACAAGTTCAGATTCTTCGTGGGAAACCACGACAAAATCATCGCAATAGCGGAGGTAATATTTTTGTCTGAGCACCTGTTTAACAAAAATATCCAGCTCGTGAAGGTAAACATTAGCAAAAAGCTGAGAAGAGACATTCCCCAAGGGGAGTCCGATGTTTCTTCGCTTTGCTTTTTCAACCATAAAGCTATCGATGATCATGTCGACAAGTTTTAAGACCTTATCGTCTTTGACTCTTTTTCGAATCAGCTGTTTTAACGTTTTGTGGTCAACAGAATCAAAAAAACGACGAATATCCATTTTTAACGCAAAACAAGGTCTTTTTCCGTTGAGGCTGACTTTGCGAATAGCTTTATGAAGATGTTCAACAGCTACATGGGTTCCCTTCTTTAAGCGACAAGAGAACGAATGGAAAATAAATGTAGGGTCAAAAATTTTTGTCAGAGCAGAGTAGATCATGTGATGGATAGGAAAAACAAGCGGGTCCGAGGCACTCCAGCCGGCTGGAGTGCCTCGGACCCGCTTGAGACCTTGTAACTAAAAACTTGTTTTTTTGAATGGTATGGGTCTGTATGGATCTCTTATCACCGAAATTTCTTAATGGAGATTAAAAATAAGAAGGAAAAAGGCAGGGGGGGATTGTTCCGCTTCAAATGGGTTATTTTTCAAAGTCAATTTTCCCAATGAGGAGGGTTGACATGATCATTACAATGAGAGGAGTCTGAATTGTCATCGAAGAGAGGGGGATCCGGACCCGCATCTTCTGCTATTTGATTCTCCCCTTCCATTGGCAAAAACCCATCCTCTGTCCAAGGCAATAGC
>JBAUVX010000356.1:0-10679 GCA_049583465.1 Waddliaceae bacterium
GTTTTACACTAACAACCATGCTTTAAATGAGTGGTGAAACTAGTACCTGCGCATTATCAACCGAAATCGCAAAATCGCAATTCGCCCATGGCGTTATTTCCACTAAAGCAGAAAAATCGTTGCCTAAAGAAAAAGGGATGGCAGAGCTGATGTGGAAAATGTATGACACCTTCAATGAAACACTGACCCACGAGATGTTGTATACGTGGCACAAAGTGCTAATGCAACATGAGCGAGGGATCACAGATATTGGGAAGTACTGAACCCATCTTGCTTGATCCAATGCAGATTATTTCATGGCGTTATGATCGGCAGAGGGTCTACTTTGAAGCTCCTCCCTCAAAAGAAGTTCATCAGAAGATGGAAGACTTTGTCAACTGCTTCAATCATTCAAAGGAACAAGAGCAAGCCTTAACAAGAGGCGCGATTGTCCATCTTTATTTTGAGAGCATTCATCCATTCGAAGATGGAAATGGACGAATTGGACGAGCGCTTGTTGAAAAAGCGCTCTCCCAATGTTTGGGACAACCGACGTTGATCGCTGTTTCACAGGTGATCACGCGTAGGAAAAAGGAATACTATAGTGAAAGTGCGTGAATGTAATTCCCTTGCGTAAGCACGTATAAGGAAGAGGAATAATCCGATCAATTTAAGCAGCAATGACAAGACCATTATGCTTGTGCTGCTCTTTAGAGGGTGTCGTCAAATTTCGAATGGCTTCATTTGAGATTATTTTCTCCCTAGGAGGCCAAGGCAGAGAAGAGGTAATATTAGACAAATATAACCTCTTCTCTGCCTTGGCCTCCTAGGGGGAAAAGAACTCAAATTAAGCTGATTCCAAATTTGACGACACCCTCTTAGATCTTTTTTTCTTCTTTTTCTTTTGTTTGGGTTGTGCGGCAAGGCTATCCCCATCGCTTTCCTTTTTTTGAGATTTGGCAAAGTCTACGCAGAGTTCGACGAGCGTTTTACGCCCCTCATGCAATCCCTTGATTGGTTTCAAAAAATCGAGCCACTCTTTTAGACATTTTTGCTGTTGTAGACGGTTCTCTCTGCTTAAGTCGAGGTCTGGAAGGGTTAAAAAAAGTTCTAGAATTTTCCACGCATCCGGTTGATAGGTCAAAATCTTTGACAATTCGGACATATCCTTCATCACATCTTTAGGAGAAAGAAAAAATGCTTGATGATGACTTTCCAAATCTTTAGTGTGAATCACATCGAGAACGTGCTCTTGAAATAACAGATGAGGTTGGGAATAGTTAAAGAACGAAAAATTATCGGAATTTTCCTGCTCACCAAGTTTTTGGAACAGCAGCCGAGCTAGTTTCACTGTTACACTCACGAGTTGTCTTGGAGAGGCCTGATTTCTAATTAAACCCAAAAATTGAGCAAAAAAAGTGTGTCTGATGTTGACAAAACGCACATGCACAACACCCGGGGAATAATGGGATACAACGTTTTCATCAGTAAAAAATTTTTCCACTACCCGAATAGCTGTCCGATGCAGTATTTTTTCCGCCCGCACTTCTTGCATAGGAATTTTTTGAAGACAATTGTCTAATAAGAACAAAATAAGGGCTATTCCCTCCTCATGCTGCTTGTCAAATGCAAAAAGATACCTAAAAATGTCCCTGATGGTACGTTCATCCACCGAGCCGCTTGAAAAAGAGGCATTGAGCATATCAATACCTTTCTCCCTATCAAGATAAAGAGCATTAAAAAAATATTGTCCCAGTCGATCAGGTGAAATCCTTTTCATTGGGAAAAAAACGGTGTTTTCAAGAAAACCATCAGAGGCAAAGGAAATTTTTTTTGAATGAGAATGCATGATGACATAGAGCGCCTGGACCAAAAGATCGTAATTTTCCATGTTCAAATACTTATTTAGGAGGGAGCGGGTAAGATAAATAGCATCTGCTTTATTTGAATCGGTCATTTTTTGGGAAAAAGCTTCGATCAACAAGTTTTCGACGTGATAAAAAATTTTCTCTTGCTGTTCTTTGTCCTCAATCAATTGGTAACAATGCCTGTAAAAGGAAAGGGTCCAATCTGAGACATCTTTTGCGAAGTCAGCGGGACTTATCTCTGAACAAAGCAAAGATAGTGCCGAAAAGACCGAATCGGCCAGTGGTTTCGCCTGAAAAGAGCAGGGAAAGCTACGCGACTGCTCGGCAAAATACCGGTAGCGTTCAACACAAAATTGAGGATTTGTTTGAATTCCCGGAAAAAAAATAATCGATTCCCAAATTTGACTCATCGTTTCGATTGGAAAGAGACGGAAAATATTTTGTTGAATGGAGCACAAAATCGCAGATTTCCAGGTAGAGTCATGACTTCCCAAAATCCGCAAAAAATCCGGGAGAAGAGAAACGTCTTTGTGATTGTTCTCTTTATTGCCAAGATGCACGCCGTTTTGCAAAATCTGAAGCAAATATTTCCCTAGAAACCGGCATTGTTCTTCTGCCTCGCGACGCATATCCCGACACTTCAGAAGATCGAAAAAATGTTGGCAATCTTTCATGCTTTCTTGGTATTTCATAAGTTTTTTAAAAAAATAACTCAGAAACTTCGGCGTGAGATGACTGTGCATGCTGTCTCCAAACACGTTGGAAAATAAAAATGCATAAAAGGAGGAAGACCGTTCTCCAGCCTCTTTTAATAAAAAATTAAGAAGAGGTTCATCTCCAAAAATATCTAAAAATTTTTGACATTCTCCTTCTACAAGAGCATTAAGGGCCCCTTCCCAGCAATCGAGAGCCTCTTCCGAAAAAAACGGCTGCGCATGATCTTTAGCAACAGTGCGAAAAGCCTCCCATATCGCTTCCGTTTTACCGCCGTCTCCCCTGCGGGAAAAATAAGCAAACGCCAACCTCCACTGGTCGATTTCGGTAAACGGACATGCAACAATTCCTTGAGTCACTAAAGAGAGATTAGATGTTTGTTTTTCCATAAGCGAACAAAGAGTATCCCGGATCGTTTTTCCAAAAATTTCTGCGGGCAGTGTGAGCATGAGGCGTAGACTCTCTTCTCGCTGCTTATCCTCCAGGCAAGGAATCTTCCTCTCTATCAGCTCGATCGCATCCGCAGTGATTGTTGCGCCGCGTAAAGGGATAAAGCGACAAAGCACCTCCAGCGCGATCACACCCTGTTCTTGTTGAAGAAGGATTTCCAGCCAATCGCGTAATGTGTTGACGGGTTGTTCGTTTGACCTCCTTTCTCGGATCCAGAAGTGTGCGTCGTCAAATTTTTTCCTCTTGAGAAGTTCTACTATGCATTTTTCTTGGCACAAGGCAACGTCTTCTTGCGTGATTCCTTTTGTGCGAAAAAAGCCTTCTTGTGTCATCCATTCTAACACCCGCATCAACTCTTCGGGCAGGTTTTCCAATGTCTGTGCAAACTGTAAAACACGTTGCGCCGCCTCTTTTTGCGAAATCTGAAAGAGCGAGCACTTCGTCAATAAACCTTGTAACTGTTGATATTTTTGCTGTGATAGAAAATCAGAGCAAATAGCAAGGAACCGTTCCCCAATTTGTCTTTTGACGTTTTCCGGCAAGCGGTGACGGATGCCATCGAAAAAGGACAACCGTTCTGCAAAAGCAGCAATAAATAAAGGATCGTCAACAAGAAGAGAGAGCACAGGCTGAAGAATGCCAAGAGATTGTTCATGTTGTATTGCTCTTAGTGTAAACTTAGCCAAAGGAGAACGATAGTCAACGTTTCTCATGAGGGGAAGAAAACCCGGAGAGGCTACCAGCTCCGCGACGTGCTCAGAAACAGTGCAAATCTTCGTCGGATCATAGAAAATCTCTTCAAAACTTTTATGCAGCAAATCGTTGATTTTTTGCGCCACTTCCGTTTCGTTTGGGCATTCCCATTTATTCTGTAATAACGGTAATCCCAACTGCATGAGAAATGTGTAGGGGCATCTTTTTTGGCCGGCAGCTTTTATGAACAGAACAAACCTTTGTTCCAAAGAAAACTCACAGCGTTCCACATCAAACGATACTGCGGCAAATTTTTCCTTTTCAATCCCATACAGAATTTTTTGCATCTGCAAAATGACAAAGTCTTCTTCTTCTGCCAGGTTCAATGCTCGTTGAAAAATATCTTCCCATTCTCTTATCAACCGGTCCCGGAAAAGCAACCCTGCCAGTGGAACGAGAAAATGTTTTACATGGAGATGATTTTCATGGATGGGAAAAAAATTGTTTTCCCTCATCTGCTGCCACAGTTGGAAAAGTTTTGGAGGGGTCGCGTCTTCTTTGATTGCCCTAGAAAGAATTTCCCCGGCAATACGCTCCATATCCCTGTTAGAAGAGATCAACTTCCGTTCCAAAGATTCCAATAAAAAATGTGCCGTCAGAAAAGGCGGCTGCAAATCGAGAAGGCCTGTGAAAAAGATGCCAACCTTCCTTTGATCGAGAGTAAAGGTTTGTCTGCTCTTCGTTTTCGTCTCTAAAATTTTTTTGAACACCCGGCCGAGTCGAAAACTTTCACCAAGAAGGGCATTGTCTGAAAAAGCGGCTAAAAATAATTGGAACAAAGCTAGTTGCTCTTGGTAAGAAAACAGTTTTTTGTCTAAAAACGTGTCGAACAATGCTAACGCCATGCCGGGTTCTTCATCCCCTAAAGCCGATCGAATCCACTTCTTTCCCAGTTGACAATCAACATGCGGGGCAACATCTGCGATAGAAAAATAACGATTCTTACAAAATTCAAGAATTTCTCCGACAGGATGTTCGCACAAGATCATCGAGCGAATGAGCCCTCTTTTAACTTCCTTCTCGCTCCTCTTTTCTCCCAAAATTTCTCGTAAAGTGCGAAAGCTTTTTCGCCACTTGCCTTCGCTAAAATCCTCAATGTTTTCGAGGAATCCAGGATTTAAAGAAAGAAGCAAAGGAATCTTTTCGACAATAGCCAAGAAAGAGGCTTGCGCATCTTCCCGCTTGGAATGAAGCATGAAGCAAAGAAAAAGAAGAGGGGCGGCATCTGTTAGCTCCTCGCATGCCTCCAACAGTTTCACATCCACAAGAAAATTTTGGGCATGCCGCCAAAGAAAAGAATCAGGAGTAAGGGATAGACATGCTTCAGAGATAAACGTTTGCATGCAGGCGGTCAGACATCCGGCCCTTTTACCCCCTTCTTTGATCATCAGCAAGAATTGCCCGATCTGTCCGGCACAATCAAAGGGAAAAAGAATGTGGCAGCCATGCATTTTTAATTGGACATGCTGGGCTCCCTTATGTCGTTTGAACACACAAGAACACGCTTTTTGGGGATCGTTCAAATAAAATAGCGCAACGACAGAAAATAAAGGAGCAAGAGAGGAAAAGGGGATTGCCCCATCAGCAAGGCCTTCCATCAAATTAACTAAAGAGAGCCCCTTTTCTTGCCCTTCTTTCCATGTATCCCTCAAAGATTTTGCAATGTTTTGCAAGTCTTCCTCTAAAACATTTTCCTGCTGAAGAGAAAGACACGCATTAAGGGTTAAAAAAATTCCCGCAAGAGGATCATTGGGATGATGATTCATTAAACACCATCTAAGACTTTTCGCAATGCTGGCAGGAAAACTCTCGTTTTCTTGCCTAAGGGAATCTAACAAACGCTCTTCCACAGAAGACTCCGGAACCACCCATCCTTTCATAATTAACGAAGGCAGCCTTGACCACCTAGGCCCGCTCACCTCGTTAAGATCATCGCCATGGATTGTTCTTGTTAAAAGAGCGGTAATCGCCTGCCACCCCCTTTCATAGTTTCCGTAGGGTACTGCATTGGTTTTCCCAAGGAATACGTGAGGAGCGATCGACAAATACAAATCATCTGCCATAAAAAGATGAGAACGTTGCAGGTTGTCGATGACGACAATGTCAATGGTTCTCTCCTCATTTCCAAAGGAGGCGATGAGAAAGCGGTTGCAGCTGTTATAGACAATTTTGAGTGTTGCAAAGCCGTATTGCTTGGCAAAATGCCACGCTGAGCCGGAGTCTTTAAAGCTTTCAGGGCTCAATTGCGCGATTAAGAAGTGTTTGATTTTCTCAAAAATATCTCTAGAAACAGGGGCATGCTTCTGTAAAAAAATCCGTATATCGATATCGGGAGGGATTGTTGTGAAATCTTCAAAAAACCCCTTCTCTTTGACCACGAGATCTTGAATCTCTCTTCCAAAAAACGGCAAAATTTGTTCCAGATAAGAAGAATTTTTGAAAATGGCATAGCGGAGATAACCCCCGCATAACTGAATATCTACAGCGGGAAAATTGTGGTGAAACTCTCTGAAAAAGTCGACAAGAGATAGAGAGCGCCTCACACTGCTCCCATTTTTAAAGGCGATGCTTACAGGCTTTTCCAACAAATCCTGCCAAAGAAACCGAGACATTGATGGGTCGAGAAGAGGTAAAGAGCGGCGGCCCCAACCCTGCCGAAGAATACCCGACACATCCGCCGCTCCTTCATCCACAAGGGCTTGTAAAATCCGGCCGGAAGGTGAACGATCGGCAAAGAATACCGTATCCTCCCCTCTTTCCTCTGTCTCTACACCATGATGGTAGAGACGATGTTCTCGATTAAGAACTGCTGCAGAGGGAGGAGTTACAGGAATAAGCGACTGTATTGTCATTGCTAAGGATGTTGCTTCTAGTGAGAAAAGTTTTACAATACGCGTCCACGAAAGTAAAGCATTATTGATAAAACTATGGATTTTCAGTGAGTAGAGGAGACTGGCGGCCCAGCTCCCCCTCGTTAGAACCACAACGTGCCCTATTAAGGCATTGGACTCAAGGCTGCAACGAGCTCATCTCAGGAAACCCGGGGCTGAAAGAAGTCGAGCCCTATAAGGCGATCATCAGCAGCCATTGGGAAGCGGCCAATTTTTGCCGGGGGAAATTCAAATGGAGACGCAGAGATGTTCCAGTTTGTGGATGATCAGAAAAATTCAATCGCTCTTCTTGTTCATCATTTTGTCCAATTCATCTAAAACTACGTTGTTGAGAAGCGGGCTCAAGGGGCTACCGAAAAAATCGAACTAAGCCATTTGAATCGGCAATGCTTGGATCGAAGAATTGGCGAAAGGTCCGAAATGATTGTACAAAATCGAGATTGACGGCTAAAATGAAATGGTATAAAAAAAATTTTGAAAATGAGAAAACAATGAGTACGTGTATTTCATCACGATCGCAACAAGCGGGTCTTATTGGAGGGTCAAACCGATCTAACCACACGCAGCAAGCTGCTTTGAAAAATGAAGATCCGGGGATTGTAGGAAAGAGCTCCCAAGTTCTGCAACAGCGTGGCCATTACATCGGGATTCAGCCACTAGACTCGGTGTCATCACATAATCAAGCGACAAGGTCAATCAACAGTACTTTCACCGCAAAGGCCTGGGTGAGAGCGGGACTGGTCGTGGGAACAACAGCATTAGTTTATGGTTTTGTAAAAGCGCTGGGGTATTTTCCGGGATGGTTTGGGAATGACCATCACAGTCAAAATAACGGAATCCAAACGGACAGAGGAGTTGTGTCGCGAGATCATCGAGGGGAAGCTGATGATGTTTTCTCAGCTGTTCAACACGACCAAACAATAATAAGCCGACGCTCAGACCGCTATAAGGCGACGGGTCGGGACCTGCTTTTTCGGAAACATAATCATAGCGCATTCAAAGAGCTTGATATTTCAGATGCCTATATTCCAAAGAATTCACGCAATCATGAAGATGATATTTTGGAGATTGACTTATCCAAAATCCACAAAACGACACATCATCCGCAACTATTAGAAGCACCAACTGTTCTTAATCCAATTTCCGATCAATTTGTAAATTTGGATGAGGAATTTGTTCTGGACTTGGGAAATCATCCCATTTTCTCGAACCCCAATGTGGATGTTTTTGACGGGCAAAGGCAGCCGTTATTTTTGCATGCGGCATTAAATCGCGATCGCGGTGGGTTCCCAAACTGGTTATCGCTCCTTAGGCCATCGCCTTTCCAGAACCCTGCTATCATCGGATCGATCGACATTCCGTCAGCTTCACATATAACTATTGTGGATAAGACCGCTTTTATTTCCTGTGGGTTTCTCGGCGGCGGAAAGAATGGTCTGCAAATTGTCGATGTTTCCAATCCTGCCAAACCTTCCATTATCGGATGGGTCAATACACCGGTTCCTCTTAGAGAAGTATCTGTGGTAGGCACTACAGCCTTTGCTGTCGATGTAGATGGCGGTCTGCAAATTATCGATGTTTCCAACCCTGCTAAACCCTTCATTATCAGATCGGTCAATACGGAAGGTTTTGTTAGGGATGTAACTGTGGTAGGCAACATAGCCTTCATTACCGATCAGAACTATGGCCTGCAAATTATCGATGTTTCCAACCCTGCCGAACCTTCCATTATCGGATCGGTCAATACACCGGGGACCGCTAACGAAATAGCCGTAATGGGCAACACAGCCTTTGTTGCCGATCAGAACTATGGCCTGCAAATTATCGATGTTTCCAACCTTGCCGAACCTTCTATTATCGGATCGGTCAATACACCGGGTTTGGCTTGGGGTGTAGCCATTGTAGACGCCACCGTCTTTGTTGCCGACGCGGAAGGTGGTTTGCAAATTATCGATGTTTCCAATCCTGCAGAGCCCTTTATTATCGGGTCGGTCAATACGCCAGGTTTGGCTTGCGGTGGCATAGCTGTTACGGGCAACACCGCCTTTGTTACCTGTGTGGATGATTACTCGTCTAGACTTGATTCTGATATTGGCCTGCAAATTATCGATATATCCATTCCTTCTAGACCGACCATTATCGGATCGGTCAATATACCGCCGGGCTGGGCTTTCGGCAGCATAGCCATAGTGGGCAACACCGCCTTTGTACCCTATGGATGGGGCCTGAAAATTATTGATACGGGATTTAGGGGATGGCAACTAAAAGGAGCTTATTACCGTGAAACGGAAAATATTGATATCCGTGTAACTGCTACACCCAATTTCTTCCCTAGTGCTGGTATTGGATCGGTCGATATTCCGGGTAGAGCCGAGGCTATAACTATAGTAGGGAAAACCGCTTTTGTTGGCTGCAGAGACTGCGGGCATCGTGGCTTGCAAATAATCGATATTTCCAGCCCCACTGAGCCTTTCATTATCGGATCGGTCGAAACAACGGGCTATGGTATCCAGTCGATCGCTGTAGTAGGCAACATCGCCATTGTAGGTGATTCAGGATTTGGCGCGTTCGAATACTACTTGCGAATTATCGACGTTTCAAATCCTACCACCCCTACCATCACCGGTTCCGTTGGTCTTCCACATGATCCTAAAGGCATAAGTATAGTAGGCAACACCGTCTTTGCTGCCTGTTGGACGAATGGTCTGCAAGTGATCGATATTTCCAACCCCGCTGAGCCCTCTATCATTGGATCAATCGATACTCCGGATTATGCTTGGGATGTGTCTGTAGTGGACAACACCGCTTTTGTTGCCTGTTATCGGAAGGGTTTGCAAATAATCGATGTTTCCAACCCCTCTGAGCCCTCTATCATTGGATCAATCGATACTCCGGCTCCAGACAGGGTTACAGATGTAACCATAGTAGGCAACACCGCCTTCATTTCCACCGGGAGCATACTGGGAATTATCGATGTTTTCAACGTGTCGGCCCCTGCTTTCATTGGATTGATCGAAATACCCTACCGCAGTGCCCAGGATATAACAGTAATGGACAATGCTGTCTTTATTGCCGATAGGGAGTACGGTTTGCAAATTATCGATATCTCGAATCTTTCCACTCCTACCGTTTTCGGGTCGTACGTTATGCCGGGGAGAGCTTTAGGTATAGCTGTAGGGAACAACACCGCCTTTATTGCCGCCGGGAATAGGGGGCTGCAAGTCATAGATCTAACCCTAATAAACCGTTTCGGAGGGTCGGCTTCCGATACCTTTCGATTATCCGTTCGCCGAGCTCGTTTCACCTTTAAGACGGTGTATCTTGCGGCAATTCTATCCATAATTAGTGCCGCAGGAATTTCCTGCTGCCTCTATAAAAAACGGGCGCTTTTGATAAATCCATTTAAGGGAAAAAAGATCTCTAAAATTATTACGACGGGTCAACATAATAATGAAATCTTTACATTCGCCTCCCCTTCGATCAAGATTAAATCTGTGATTGCTAAGATTCCCGATTCGGGGTGTTTCTCTTCGATCTACCGATGCTTTGGCAAGACAAAAACACGTCTCTTACCGGAAGGCCTTCCAAGAGGAATACAGTATGATCGCGGAACTAATACGCTGTCCGGCTCTTCTGAATCAGAAGGAGTCTTTACCATCCGGGCTATTGGAAATGGCGGCATTATCCGGGAGCAATTTGTTTTGACTATAGAAAGAGAAGAAATTAATCCCGATGATACCCGGGACGAAGACGACAACAAAGAGACCGGCAACTCCGAACAGGTTGAAATGATGGGGTATTCTCGCGTTGTGGGAATCGTGCCGGATATCGACGAGTAGAGGGTCAGATCACGAAACGGAAAAAATCCTCCGCTAAGCCTCTACTACGTTCTTAAAGGACGCCATGGGCGAATTGCGATTTTGCGATTTCGGTTGATAATGCGCAGGTACTAGTTTCACCACTCATTTAAAGCATGGTTGTTAGTGTAAAACACAGAGACACAGAGAGCACAGAGAGAAAGGAC
>JBAUVX010000357.1:0-2666 GCA_049583465.1 Waddliaceae bacterium
CGGGCCTCAGAAGATCGCAAGAAAACTGAAAGAGAGAAAAATTCAAGAGAAGGACATTCATCAAGCCCTAGAGAAATGGGAGAGGCCGCAGCTTCAGAAAGAGCGGATTCTCGCTTTACTCGCTTCCCGATACCGCACGTGCGACCTGAACAATCCAAAAGATAAACAAAAAGTGATCGCCTCCTTATTTCGTCGAGGATTTGATCTAGATCAGATTCATGAAGCTTTCAACTCGACTTTGCAAAATTTTTGAATCGCCCAAAAAAATTTTGCAAAGTCGAGTTCAAAACACATATTGATGCAACAAAAGTTCATTGGGATTGAAAAATAAATAATATTTAATGTATTATAGTAGTAGGTAGATAGAGCTTGTGGGGAATTAATTTATCAAAGAAGGATTTATTTATTATGAGTGAAAATATTGTCGGTTCATCGGGATCAGAGTCAATTTCTACCGCCCCTGTTCAGCCATCTTCTGCAAATCCTTCCACAGCGGAAGCTTCGGCAACGGCAAATGCGACGAAAAAAGAGTTCTCCATGGATACAACCATTGGCTCTGTGGCAGAGCTCAGAAGAAAAGCCCCTGAAGTTTACAAGAAAATGTTGGAAGGGATTGCGATGACCATTATCAAGAGCATGCGTCAGCATATGGCCCAGTTGAAAAAGATGATGCGCGAAGCCCGAGAGCAGCGGTAACCTGCGAGGCCAAGAGAGTGTTGACATTTTTCCCCAATGGGTTTAAAAGCTTGACAAACGTAATTTCGATCATTGTCTTGCGTCGAGCGTTATAACAAAGAGACTGTCCATTACGGCAGGCGAGGAATGCTGCGGGTGCAGTTTTTTTTATGGTTTTTTTTCAGCTTTTTTTAGGATTTCCTCTTGATAAGCTCTTTGTGGAAGAGTTGGGCAAAGCCAATCCCTATCTTGTCGCTCAATTTATTCAAACAGGAAGGGAAGCTTATTCGGCAGACAGTGAATATCTCCGCGAAATCATTTATCAAGAAATGCATTTTTTGGGTAAGTTTTTGGGTGGCATCGCTAATTTGCAACACATTGAGCTTGTTGAAGCTAATATTTATAGCCTTTTGAAAAGACTCGTTCCCCATTTTTCCTATGAAGAAATTCCTTTATATTTATTTCCCATAGACATATCCGATGGACCAGGCTGAAAATGAAGTGATTTCCATTACTGCCGATGAGGCGGAGTTGCGCTTAGACAAAATTCTGGCTAATCGTTATCGGGGATGGTATTCCCGCTCTTATTTCCAAGCACTTATCCAAGACAATCACGTTACAGTGAACGGCGCTCCGGTCAAGAAGCGTGTCAGGGCTGAATTTGGCGATCAGGTCAAAATTTTTTTTGTTCCTCCACCGGAAATCGACCTCGCACCTGAGCCGATCCCTTTAACGATCATTTATGAAGATGAAGACCTCCTTGTTGTGAATAAATCAGCAGGAATGGTGATCCACCCCGCACCCGGAAATTGGTCGGGGACTTTCGTTAACGCTCTCCTTCACCACACCAAGAGCCTCCCGTCTGACTCGCCGCAACGCCCCGGCATCGTCCATCGGCTCGACAAAGAGACAACCGGAGTTCTCATTGCTGCTAAAACAACAATTGCACAAGAGCGGCTTACCGCTCTGTTTGCAAAAAGGGAAATATACAAGGAATATTGGGCAATTTGCCTCGGGAATCCCGGAGAAGGAGAGATGACTCTTCCCATCGGAAGACATCCTGTTCTTCGAAAACAAATGACGGTCAAAGAGGGAGGAAGACCGGCAAAAACTCAGTACAAGACACTCGCTTTCAATGGGATTTTCAGCTTGGTTAAAGTTGTTCCCACGACGGGAAGAACCCATCAAATTCGCGTACACATGAAAAACCGCGGCCATCCCATCTTAGGAGATGCAGTTTACGGCAGTTGTTCAGAGAATCTCCGTTATCAGGTTTGTCGGCAGTTTCTTCACGCTAAATGTTTACGATTCAATCATCCCATCACGGGGGAATTCGTGGAATTTTTCGCTGATTTGCCGGAAGATATGGGAGGTTTTATACTTAAAGAGGCTCTTTTACCCAATGAAACTTGTTTGTCAGAGAGTGAAAACAGCAAAAGTTGTGGTTAATGGGCACATTTCCGGCGAAATAGGCCCGGGAGTGTTGGCTTTTCTGGGGATTCACAAAAACGACACTCCGGAAAAGACCTCTTGGCTCGTCAATAAATTGGTCCATTTACGCCTGTTTGAGGATGAATGGGGAAAAATGAATCGAAGTGTCAAAGAAATTGATGGAGAGATTCTCGTCGTGAGCCAGTTTACCCTCTACGCCAATTGCGCCAATGGCCGCCGACCCGATTTTTTCGCTGCGGCTCCTCCTGCCCAGGCAAAACCCATCTACGAAAAATTCGTCTCAGAGGTGAAGAAGGAGTTGGGGCAGGTGCAGACAGGTGTTTTTGGTGCATCTATGGAAGTTTATTCTGTCAATAACGGTCCTGTGACCCTCATTCTAGAAGAAAAAAGCTCTGGGGGAGCGAGCCACTAGGCGCTTGTCCTTACCCACAAATTTCTTGAATCTGTGAGTCCCAAACGTGTAAGTTTCTCTTTTAACAAGGAGAAGCTCTATGAAAAACGATTGGGTGGAAAAGCAATGGAATGGTGCACCATTAGGG
>JBAUVX010000358.1:0-6374 GCA_049583465.1 Waddliaceae bacterium
GTTTTACACTAACAACCATGCTTTAAATGAGTGGTGAAACTAGTACCTGCGCATTATCAACCGAAATCGCAAAATCGCAATTCGCCCATGGCGTTAATTTATAACTTTACCCGGAATTCCTGCGGCATCAATAAAATTTGCCTGGAAAAAGCGTGGTGGGATATACTTTATCTTTATATCAAGAATCCTTTACCTACAAGTAAGAGGTCATTTTGTGTCTCAACTGAAACGAGAAGACATCCACTATCTTGCGCAGTTGTGCCGCATTCGCTGCACAGAAGAAGAAGAAGCATCCTTGGCCAAAGATTTAGAAGACATTCGGGGTTATGTGAAGAAACTCGATGAAGTCGACACAGAAAACATACCTCCCTGTCATCATGTGTTGGAAAACTTCGTCAACGTGATGAGAGAGGACAAAGCGGGTGAAACATTACCCAGAGAAGCCTTTTTAAGCAATGCTCCCTCGCACATTGGAGGAATGATCCGCGTTCCTCCTGTCATTAAAGGTAAAACGTAATGCCTATGTATCGACGATCGGCAATAGAGATCCGCGATCAATTTTTACAAGGAAACGTGTCGGCAGCGGATATTTGTTCTCATTTTCTCGAAAGAATCGAAACTTATGACGTCAGCATCGGCGCCTTTCTCTCCGTTTTTCGAGAGCGAGCAGAAAAAAAAGCCCAAGAACTTGACCGAAAACGCTCAACCAATCAAAAACTCGGCAAGCTCGCCGCCATACCTGTCGCCATTAAAGACAACATCCATGTCAAAGGGGAGATCACGACCTGCGGATCAAAATTTTTAACGAATTTTCAAGCTCCTTTTGACTCCACGGTCGTTCGATTACTCGAAGAAGAAGATGCGATCATCATCGGGAAAACCAACCTCGATGAATTTGCCATGGGCTCTTCGACTGAAAACTCGGCACTGCAACTCACGCGCAACCCATGGGATCTTGATTGTGTTCCGGGGGGATCGTCGGGAGGGTCGGCAGCAGCTGTTGCGGCAAGGTTATGTCCTCTAGCACTAGGAAGCGATACGGGAGGATCTGTTCGTCAACCGGCTTCCCTTTGCGGTATTGTGGGCGCTAAACCCACCTATGGCAGAGTCTCCCGTTTTGGTCTTGTCGCCTTTGGCTCTTCTCTCGATCAGATTGGTCCCTTTGCCGCAAATACTCGTGATGCTGCTCTTTTGATGGAAGTCATCGGCCGCCATTGCCCCCGAGATTCAACCAGCATTCCGAGTCCCCCGGAGGATTATCTTTCCGCCATGACAGGCAATATGGCCGGAACAACTTTTGGCGTCCCCCGGCAATTTTTGGAAGGATTTGAAGGAAAAGCACGCCGCGCCTTTGATCAAGCGTTGGAAACGATGAAAGATCTCGGCGCTCGGATCGTCAGCGTCGACCTCGAAATCTTAAAGTATTCAATCGCCGTCTACTACATTCTTGCTACTGCTGAAGCGTCGACAAACTTAGCGCGGTTTGACGGGATCCGCTATGGGATGCGATCCTCCAAAGCGACCACTTTGGAGGAGGTCTACGATTTTTCCAAAGAGGAGGGATTCGGTCCTGAAGTGAAGCGGCGCATTCTCCTTGGAACATTCGTCCTTTCCACCGGCTATCGAGATGCTTACTATAAAAAAGCACAGAAAGTGCGCACATTGATCATCGAGCATTTCAAAAATGCCTTTAAACACTGTGATGCTGTTGTGATGCCCTCTACGCCTTCTACAGCATTTCCCTTTGGATCGAAAAAAGATCCGTTGTCGATGTATTTAGAGGATATCTATACCATTTCGGCCAACCTTGCAGGTCTACCGGCAATTAGCATTGTCGATGGCTTTTCGGAGCAAAAGCGGCCATATGGATTACAGCTGATCGGACCGCAAAGGGAAGAGGCAACGATCTTCCGTTTAGCGCATTGCTTCGAGCAAGCTACAGACTTTCATCATGCGATGCCTCCGCTTACAGAGGGGATATCATGACAAAGAATGACAGCTGGGAGACGGTCATCGGCTTGGAAATTCATGCCCAATTGAACACGAAGTCTAAATTATTCAGCGTCGCGCCTAATCGTTTCGGCGACGAACCCAACACGAACATCACAGAAGTGTGCACAGGAATGCCGGGCGCACTGCCTGTCCTCAATAAGGAAGCTGTCCGCAAAGCCATTCAGTTTGGGTGCGCGATCCACGCCCGCATCTCTCCTTTCAGCAAGTTTGACAGAAAATCCTATTTTTACCCCGATAACCCGCGCAATTTTCAAATTACACAATTCGATGAACCGATTATCAGAGGAGGGACGGTCATCGCAGAGGTGGAGGGAGAAGAAAAAGCGTTTGCTGTGAATCGGGTTCATCTTGAAGATGATGCCGGCATGCTGAAACACTTTTCAACGTTTACCGGTGTCGACGACAACAGGGCAGGAGTGCCATTGATTGAGATTGTCTCCGAGCCCTGCATCCATTCGCCCAAAGAGGCCGTTGCCTATGCCATGGCCATCAAAGCGATTCTTCAATATCTCGATGCCTCCGACTGCAATATGGAAGAGGGATCTTTGCGCTTCGATGCGAATGTTTCGGTGCGAAAAACAGGAGAAAAAGAGCTGCGAAATAAAACCGAAATCAAAAACATGAATTCCTTCACGAATATGCACGCAGCACTTGAATTGGAAATCAAACGCCAAATTCTCGCCTATTTAGAACATCCCGATCTCCCTCCTGAACAGATCGTCACTCAAGCGACTTACCGTTGGGATCCGGAGCAGAAAATGGCTGTCCTCATGAGACGGAAAGAATATGCTGAAGATTACCGCTATTTTCCCGAACCGGACCTAGTGCCTATCGTCTTAACCGAAGAGTATATTGAAGAGATACGCATCACCCTTCCGGAACTCCCCCTGCAACGTGAACGACGCTACGTTCGAGACTTGGGCCTTTCGACAGCCGGAGCATTTATCTTGACGAGCGATCGTTTTCTTGCCGATTACTTTGAAGAGGCCCTAGCCTATTGCAGCAATGCCCGCAACCTCTGCAACTGGCTTATTGTCGAATTCGCAGGAAGATTCAAGGAAACAGGGAAAACCCTTGCCGCCTCGGGCATCCCCGGCTCCCACATCGGCCAGCTTGTTGCAATGATCGAGCAGGGAACGATTACCGGAAGAATCGCAAAATCTATTGCGGACGACATGGTCGATTCTCCGGGAAAAAGCCCCGAGGATATCGTAAAAGAAAACCCTGACTACCAACCCTTGGACGATGTGTCCGTCATCGAGCCTCTAGTCGATCAGGTTCTGGAAAAACACCGGCAGTCGATTGAAGATTACAAGCGAGGAAAGGATAAGGCCTTGAGTTTTCTCGTGGGTCAGGTAATGAAGCAAACGCGAGGTAAAGCCTCTCCTCAAGTTGTCAATGAACTGATCAAGAAAAAAATCGGCGGGCAATCTCCTTAAGTTCTCCGAGTTGCGGCCTACCTTTCACCCCCCTCCTCTACCCGATTCTTCAATAATCCCCCGCCTTGTCATTAACACTTAATGCGAATTTTTTATGGAGTAAAAACTTTAGTTACGGTATAAGCTGACTTTATGCACATTCAAACTCAAGGATTGGATTTGAATGTGCATAATATGTGTTCTCGAATATCCGGGATGGGCACACAATTAGCTTGGAGGGTTGCGTGATAAGGCAATTAACACTATATCTAGCTTTTGCCATTGGATTGGGTTTTGTCCAAGAGGTCCATGCATCGGCCTTTTACCTCAATGAACACAGCGTCAGTTCCATGGGAAATGCTTATGCAGGGGCAGCTGCCGTGGCGGAAGATGCGACGACGGTTTACTTTAATCCTGCCGGGATGACTTCACTTTGCCCTAAGGGAGATTTAGACTATCAAAGTGCTTTTGGGGCTTATCTTATCTTTCCAAGCATTCGCTTCCAAGATGATGGATCAACCTACAATCCCTGTCCCCCTACTGTCCCTCCATCGATCCTTTTAGGAGGCAACGGGCATAATGCCGGAGAACCTGCACTTGTGGGAAACGCCTATTTCGTTCAGAAATATCGATGTAGAGGACTGGCAACAGGATTAGGAATCACCTCTCCCTTTGGATTAGTCACCGACTATGGCCACAGATGGAGAGGACGCTATTTTGCCATACGCTCCGCACTTCTCACCATCAATATCAATCCGGCTATTGCTTACAGAATCAACAACTGTTGGAGTATCGGGGCCGGTTTTAATGTGATGTATTTGCACGCAAAAGTCACTAATGCTGTCGATTTCGGCGCCATTCTCAGTTGTTCAACAGGTGGTGTATTAGGCATCCCCCAAGAGCAAGACGGAAAAGCAATCATCAAGGGAGACAGCTGGGGGTATGGAGCCAATGCCGGCATTCTTTATGAACCTCGATGCGGAACGCGGATCGGCCTCAGCTTCCGTTCGGAAATCAAGCATCATATCACCGGAAGCGAAAGCTTCAAAGACATTCCCGAAGAGATCGAGCTCGTTCCTCCTTTAGCTGCGGTTTTCCAAAATACTCGGGCAAAAGCAAACGCAACCCTCCCCTCTATCGCCGAACTCAGCGGATATCATGAATTAAACTCCTGTTGGGCACTTCTTTGGGATATCAGTTGGTTCAAGTGGAAAGTATTTAAACGATTACGCTTTAGATTTTCAAACGAATTTCAAGAAGATTCGGAAATTACCCTTCAGTGGAAAAATTCCCTAAAGTACGCCATTGGAACCACTTATCGACCAAGCAGCTGCTTAGCCTATCGCTTCGGACTCGCCTATGACCAATCACCCGTCCGGAGCAGAAAATTAGCGACGCCGCGCGTCCCTGACACCGACCGCATTTGGTTGGCATTTGGCACAGGATATGATTACGGTCCTTTACACTTTGACCTCGCCTATATTCATATCTTTACTGCTAAAGACGCTAAAATCGATAAGACGGGGCTCGAGCTCCCTGAAGATCAATTCCGTGGAGGCCTAAAAGGACGCTGGAGATCTCATCTGGATCTAGTGGGCGTACAAATGATTGCGAATTTCTAACAGCGGTTTCTAATCCCGGAACCGCTCAACGGTATCGACAATCGCTTGGGTCTGTGAGTCAATCTCGATATTGACCAAATCGCCTTCTTCTTTCCTTCCTAAAGTGGTTCGTTTAAGAGTTTCCGGGATAAGATGTACAGAAAAATAACCCCCTTGCTCGATCGCCGTAATCGTTAGGCTCACGCCGTCTACGGCGATATATCCTTTGGTGAACAGGTATTTCATCCAGTGTCCGGGACATCGGACTTTCATCTCATGGTAGACTCCCCGCTTAATGCCGGCAACTCCGGCAACACCGAAAACATGGCCTGAAAGAAGGTGTCCGCCGATCTCATCGCCTACCCTTAAAGAATACTCGCCATTAACCACCCTTCCAAGCTCATAGCCGCTAAAAGTTGTACAACGCAAAGTTTCTTTAACGGCTTCAAAATAGACAAACCCTCCTTCGATTTTCACGATGGTTTGACAAACACCATCAATGGAAAAACTGGCTCCCAATCGCAGCTCTCTTTCCGGGGGGGTCAAAAGGCGGACAGCGTAGCGCATCACATCATCTTGGCGATCCACACGAACAATTTCCCCTAGGGTGTGTACAATTCCGGAAAACATGCTCTTATTTTTAACATGATTTTCGAAAAACAGGGTAAGGAAAAGAACAAAACCCTTTTAATATGCTTGGATTTAAGTGAGAGAAAAGATTATTCCCCCCCAAGAAAGAATTTTTTTGTCAACATTGCTTGTTGTCTAAGTTCCGCAAATTCTGCTTGATCTGCAGCAAATTCTAAAGCTAAATCAAGAGCTTGCAGCGCACTTATGCCGTCCTGAACGGCAAATAAACACTTAGCTAGATAAAAATAAGGGATGGGACTGTCGAATTTGTAAAACGCTGCCATCTCGTAGGCGTGAATCGCATCTTCATATTGCCCGCATTTCTGCATTGACATGCCTAAACCCAGCCAATATTCCGGATTCGTAGGGTTTAAAGTCACCAAAAACATAAAGGCATTGCCCGCACCGCCATAGTATTCGTGCTCGTAAAGTTCATGAGCTGCATCATAAAATTCCGCCATCATTTTATCGGTCAACTGTAAAATCTCTTTTGCCGTTTTCCCCTTAGCAAGCTCTTTTTTCAGCCATTCTGTATCATCGAGTTTTTTCTTTATGTGTTTGGGAACTTTGAAGTCATCAAGTTTATCGCCTTTCATCGTTTAAATTTCACCTTTAAATAAAGGGCATAATTATAGAGAACTTAACAAAAAAATAGAAGAATAAAAAAGTATTTAATAAAGGAAACTACAATATTATTATATAAGCATTTATT
>JBAUVX010000359.1:0-3188 GCA_049583465.1 Waddliaceae bacterium
TTACGTTTATAAAATGAGGAGCAAGTAGTTGATATGTATGTGAAAGCGATGCTTCAATCTGATTCATGATAAGAAGTGTATCAAATTCATTTTATAAACGTAACATTTATTTACTTACGAAGCCTTAATCTTGAGCGCAGCTTCACTTGCAACAGCACATGCTTCTTCCCCTCGAGAGCTAAGAGCAAAGGTGATGATCCCTTGACGTTGGAGGGTGATCATCCTTTCGTCAATATGTTGCGTCAACACCATTGTTTGATACCCTTCAACAAGAATTAAGTGAGCAATACGATGCCGGCAGGAACGGGATAAATTTCCTTTTTCATTTAAGTGGCAAATAGTGGGAATAGACATGTGGATACCGCCCCCTTGCCTCACTCATACTGCATCAATAAAATTGATGTAAATCGCAAACCTTCTTGATTTTTTTAATGGCATTAATTAAAGTGTTTGCAAATCTTTTATCAAAAAACCAGGAGAAATCATTATGACTTCAATAAATAGCAATCCTTACCCCCCATTCAAAAGCTGGAAAATAGACATGCAAGACCTCGAGAACCGCGTAAAGGGTTGTTCTCCAAATAGCTCCTTAGTACAGAATGGTCCTATAGAATCTTATTCCGCGAATTTTCTCGCTATTGGTCTTGTAGATCAAGATGCGGATATTGATATAGACGAGAAGTTAAAGCGGAAGGTCTTCTGGCTCAAAACCGATGTTAACGGGTTAATAAGCGAGATAGAAGACTGCATTACAGAATGGGCCAAGGATCTCATTGGTAAAAATTCGAAGGAACAACACAATCCGGAGAAACAACACACAAGTAGAAAAATCTTTGATCCAGGCAAACTGATGGATTACGCATACAGTATAATCGAGACTAGCTGGTCAAAACCTATCCCCATAGACGGATTTTCTCGAAAATTTCAACAGGTAATGCTGATGAAAACATGCGCGGCACATCTCTGCCAAGAAGTCAATTTTGGAATTCGTGGTGCTAATCAGTCAGCCAATATAGAAGAAATAGTTAAGAAATGGGAAAAAGAGTACAGTTCCATGGTTGACTCCATAGCAGAACGAGTTGCAGATCTCGCAAAATGTTACCTCTCTCAACAGCATCAAAAAAACCAGCAAACAAAAAGCTCAAGTTCCATCTCTCCAGTTAACAGTTTTCCTGCTATCCAACCACCTAGTCCTGCAATTTCCTCTGCTTTATCGCAAGCTCCGGCTCCAAACCCCTTGGCTTTTGCCCCTTCTATCCCTCCTAGTGAAATTGCTGCAAATGCGCCCTCTTCTTTATTTTTCAAATCGCAACCAAGTTCTAGTCCACAAAACACGTGGGATAGCTATAGCATGATTGATAACAAAGACATTCAACAGCGGCTCCAAGAATATGGCTTAAATGCTACTGTCATCGCTTGGGAAGATAATTCCCGACATAAAAACTCTGTTAGTGGAGAGTGCATCACAGATCTTTGGTTAGAGTCGGGAACATTCAATCGATCAATTTCCAGTAATCGCAAGCCGCTCGCCGTCATCCGTTCTAAAAACTTCGAGGACCCCACGATAGATGTGTCAATGAAAGATCTAGGAAGCCTCTTTAAAGACCTAAATAATCTTTTTGAATTAGGTGGTCCTAAGACGAGGGATCGGCTTGTAATGGACGAAGAACAGGTCATTTATAGTAAACAGGCCTCAATTTTACCTCCTGATGCAAGCGAATTCGAAATCGCCATGCGAAATAATCACGCATTATTGGTAGTGATCTATTCAGAAGCGGCTGAAAAACCAAGTGTTTACGTTTGTCGAGAAGGTTGGCATGAAAACAAAACCCTCGGTATTCGCATTAATGGGGACAGCCATGCTTTTAAAGCAGAACATATCGTAGATGTACGCAAGAGAAATAACCAGCCCCTTTATGCGCCAATGTCGCAAAAAGAAGAAGAAAGACGTCAATTGGCAATCATCCAAATCCCCATCAAGATTACAAATGAAGAAAGACCACTTTTTTTTGACGAAGACGAAAATAGTACTTCTTCGTCAGATGATGACTCTGACGAAGACGAAAATAGTACTTATCCGTCACTTGCGGAGCCCTCAGCTTCTATGGCTAGGTACCTAGGTGCCGGTGGTCTCATCCCTCTTGATGGCAATAAAGAAAGATCACTTGTTTTTGGCGGATACGAAAATAGTACTTTTCCGTCAGATACGGGGCTCTATGCTTCTATGAGTGCGCACCGAGGTGGTCCCGTCTCTCTTGATGACACTGCACCAAGTTCCCCGAGAAAGCCGGCATTTGCTCCTGCACAAATTTCCAAAGGAACCAAAATGCGAAGAGCTTCTGACTATCAATACATGACCGTTACAAGAATTTCCCGTATACCTTTAAGGATCACGATACAATATTACTCCTACCTCTCGGATGAAGATAAATTTGCAGAGCAAATACCTGCTTTAGCAAAAGAGCTTAATTTAAAAGACGCAACCAGTTTGGTCACCGATTTCACAGAACGTCCTACACAAAGCAGCCGCTTAAGCGGGTTTTAAATAGCTTCGGCTTCTTAAGAACCTGATCCGACCTTCGGGGAGAGAAATTCCTCTCCCCAATTTTTAAAACCAGCATTCAATGAAATCAATGACCTGTTGTTTGGTTTTTGGGAAGAATCACGATAATTTCTGTAAAACTCTCCTCTATTTCTGTTGATGAAAGGATGGACAATGTCCCGCTATGACCTTGGGCAATAATGTCATAGCTTAACGACAACCCGAGGCCTGTCCCTATTCCTACCGGCTTCATCGAATAAAAGGGCGTCAAGACCAAATCCCATTTATCTTGCGGGATTCCCTCACCGTTGTCGTGAATTGACACCTCCACATAAGTATCAAAATTTTTCACTGTAATGGCGACAGTAGGAATAAAATCTCCATCAATGGTTGTTTTCTTTTCATACGCAGCATAAAACGCATTGTGTAAAAGATTAAAAAATGCACGAAAAAGATCGTGAGTGTCCTTGCGGTGAGCGTGCTTAACAGCAAATAGGCGAAGAGCGCATTCTTTCCTTTTAACGGAAGTTCCGCGGTTTTTTGCGGCAAAATCTTTCTTAAATCACTAACAATGAATTTGATAATCGTGTTTTTTTTGGGAAAATGCGTGTCCACTAATTTTTTATTAAAATTTTCATAAAAATAT
>JBAUVX010000360.1:0-3144 GCA_049583465.1 Waddliaceae bacterium
TATTTTCAGCTAATGATTGAAAAGTGGCATGCCTTTATGCATCCTGTTTGTGAAAAAATAAAACCGGGAGCAAGACATGCCAATCGATGATTTTATCATAGCCATCTTTTGTTTGGTAGAGGATGAGCGGTAGAAGATGCCAAAAGCACCTTTTCTGACTTTGTAGACACCCTCTAAGCACCATTAAAACTTTTAATAATGGAGTATAAGATACCTATTTTTAGTTATTTCCAATTTTTCACCTGAATACCGAGTTTTGAACAAATGAGCTGAATTTCATCAGTATCTTTTTTAAGTTTTTTTGCTGTTTAACTTGACAGAAAAAGCTTTTTCAAATATAATAAAGATATAAATTAAAAAAGGTATGACATGAGTATTTCTGAAAATATTCGCAGAAAAATCGATTCCAGCGGGGAGCGTTTTTGGAGATATGAAGACTTCAAAGATATGTCTCTGACCGGTGTTGCTCAAGCCCTTTCTCGATTATATAAACAGGGTAAGATATTACGACTGGGAAAGGGATTGTATTACAAGCCAAGAGAGACGCCGTTCGGGTTGAGCAAACCTAACACCAATCAATTGCAGTCTTTAGGTCTTCACGATAAAAACATATATCCTTCAGGGTTGCTTGCGGCAAACCATCTTGGTTTTAGCACACAAAACCCTGCTAAAATAGAAGTTTCCACTAGTGGTCTTAGCTTGCCTCGCACATTTATAGGACAGGATGCAATCGTTCATACAAGAAGACCCATGTCCTGGCAAAAACTCACACAAACAGATGCAGCTATTCTTGAATTTTTACGGGCCCGAGGGGAGTCGAGTGAGCTTTCTCCAAAAAAAACAGTTGCAAGGTTGATTCAACTCTTTAAAGAACCAAATCAATTTGATCGTTTGTTTAAAGTTGCAAAAACAGAACCTCCACGAGTCAGAGCAATCATGGGTGCTATAGGGCAAGAAATTGGAATTCAAAAAGAAAAACTATTAACTTTGCGTAAATCCCTAAATCCGCTTTCTCGATTTGATTTTGGAACCTTATTTGCTTTAAAATATGCAAGAGAATGGCAAGCAAAGGAACATAAAAGACCATGAAACTCTTTGAGCATCCGGATTTTGACCAAGCTATCATCAGATCTACCGATTACTTTAAGTCATTAGGGTTTCGAGAAGCCTTTATTGAAAAGGATTACTATGTAACTGAAACTCTTAGGATGATTCAAAAGGAAGCCGGTGATAAAGTCATTTTCAAAGGGGGAACAAGCCTTTCAAAGGGCTGGAATCTTATACACAGATTTTCAGAAGACGTTGATATCTTTTTTGACCCTTATACGTTTACACCACCACTTGGAAAAAACGCAATCAATTGCGAATTAAAAAAATTGAAGGAAAAATTAGGAGCACATCCTGCCCTGAAATTCCTAGAGAAAGAAAGTCGAACAATTGGAGGATTTGGACGTGCGGACTATTTCGAATATAAGCAGAAATTTGGAGGTAGGGGAGATATCATAAACAAAATACTTGTTGAAACAGGTACAGCTAGCGGTAAAGAACCGACAGCAAATATTAAAATTCAATCATACCTAGGGAAGTACCTAAGAGAAAATGGTTTAAGTTTAAATGCTGAAGATGAAGACTCATTTAAAATGAATCTATTACATTTTCGAAGGACTTTTGTCGAAAAGTTATTTGCCATACATGCCAAAGTAGAACTATCAAAAAAGTCTGGAATAGGAATAGGAGGGTACGCACGTCACTATTATGACTTATTCTGTTTATCTGATCGCGATGAAGTATGGGAAATGTTACGATCAGATGAGTACGAAAAAATCAAAAGCGATTACAACAATGTTTGCATGATTCACTTCAAGAAAAACTACATACCACCAGAAGCCATGTCCTTTTCAAACAGTGACGCTATTTTTCCGAATGAAGATCTCGATATGAAGCTGGGTAAGGAATATGAAAAGCAATGCCATCTATTGTGCTTCGGAGATTATCCGTCCTGGGTTCAAGTAAAAGACCGTTTTCAACAAATGAAAGATCTACTCTAGACCAAGCTTCCGGATGAACCAAAAATATTTTTGGTAAATCTATTCCAGTTGCTGAAAAAAGGGGATTGCCCACAAAAATAACCTCGTAACAAGTTTATTATCAGTGGCTTACTAACGTCTGACAATATCTATTGTGTTGCATGATCCTGATTATTAGATAGTTATAAATATGCTATCAAACCTTCCAATCGCAAATACGATTTCCTGCCCGCAAGCAACGACTCAAACCCGGACACGCTGAGATTTTGCGCCGGATACTTTGTCCGAGAAAATGAAATTCTCATGGCAGCCGGCTTTTTTTAGTGCCTTGATCTGTAAATCTAAATTTTGTTCTTCAGTACTGACTCGCGCGTACCCGATGGATCTTCCTATTTTTCCCTTTTGTCTCATTATCTAAGATGCACAATAAGTTTTTAAGACTATATTTTTTGAGACGCCCAATCAAGACAGATCTGTACTCGGAAGAAAAAGAAAAATCACTACCCAAAAACTTGTCTCATCAAACGAACGTTTTTTCAGCGCTCTCTTCCTAATCGTTCAATCCACTCCTGACGGCTCTTACTATCAATCTCGCTAAATTTCTTGGTGTAAGTAATCAAATTAAGTTCTTTACCTTCGATCACGATGCGACTAATTTCATGAAGCTCGTTATCCTTATTGCAAAACATCAAGTGGAAAAAGCTCTGAAACCTATTTAAATTCTTCTGAGAGGATATCATCTAAATGAAATTGTCCTTGTAAATTCTTAGAAGCAGGATTACCAGTAGCTTTTGGGAAAAGACTTCCTGGATGCCCTCCATGCTTATCCAAGGCCCTACCGGCTCTAGTTAGGCCACCTCGATCGGGAACTCGTCCGGCCTTGGAAAGAATATCCAAATCGAGTCTTTTCGGCACTCCCTCTTTTGGGACCTACAAACTTTCTTTCTATTCTTGCTGAATAAATCCTTTCAAATAATTTTCCCAACTTCTAAACCCACATTCCGCATGTTGCGGGAGGTGATTTCAATAGATTTTTGATTCTAAGTGGGTTACAAAATCGAAGCTTGGTCTGTAGTCACCAATCGAGATTTTGTAATCCACTTAGAATTAAAAAGAT
>JBAUVX010000361.1:0-4509 GCA_049583465.1 Waddliaceae bacterium
CAAACCGCTCGCACAGCTGGTCGGCCAGAGCCGTGCGCACGAGGCCCTCTCGGCCGTCGGCAAGCAACTGACAGATCAGCTCTACATTCTCAGGTCGGGAAAGGATGCGCTTAATTTGTCGTTGAACCCACATTCCGCATGTTGCGCGGGCGATTTCTTCATCTTTTTAATTCTAAGTGGATTACAAAATATCGATTGGTGACTACAGACCAAGCTTCGATTTTGTAACCCACTTAGAATCAAAAATCTATTGAAATCACCTCCCGCAACATGCGGAATGTGGGGTTGAACTTCCATGCCGCAACATTAACGCGACGGAAGATTATCTGTTCAGCCTATTTTCCGGGGCAAGGGCAGGGATAGCCCCTTGGCCGGGGTTTGGGGCAGAGCCCAAGAAGAAGAGCAAAAGGAGAATTTTGCAGCAAAGAGGGTTTTTCTCCAACGCAGCGTCCTGTGAAGGGTCACATATTTTTGGCCCGTTGAAAAGCGGAAAGAAATGTTTGGATCACTCCAGAGCGAACGGAATGGCGTTCCATGGCTTCCAAACCTGCAACTGTCGCACCTGCAGGAGAGGCGACATCCCATTTCAACTCGGCAGGATGCTTTCCCGTTTCCTTGAGAAGAACGACTGCTCCGGTAATCATCTCGAGAGCTAAATGCCTCGCCTCTTCAGATGAGAATCCCATGGCAATGCCTGCATCGATAATCGATTCAATGATGACAAAAAGAAAAGCGGGACCCGATCCGGTAATTGCTGTCAAAGCATCGATTTGACTTTCGGGAATCCAATGACAACTCCCAAGATGCTGCAGGACATCCAGTGTTTTTTCTTTGAGTGCCGGGGAGAGATCTTCAGCGTTAGCAATGCCGACAACAGCTTTTCCGTATAAAAGGGCAAGATTCGGCATGATCCGGACAATTGGAATATTAGCAAAATAGGTCTGCAACCTCTCTCTTGAGACTCCGGTAAGGATGCTAATTAGAAGTTGTTCTTCGTAGAGCTCTCGATGGATCATACCTGCCACCTCATCGAGATCTCTTGGTTTCACGGCCAGGATGATCATTTCGGCTCGGGAAACAGCTTCAGAAACATCAGGGCAGCACCTGGCCCCAATCTGATTTGCAAGCTCGCGGCAGCGCTGTTGATGAAGATCAAATACAGTGAGGTGATGGCCGCTATGCTTTGCCAGCTGCGTTGCGATTCCGCTTCCCATCTTCCCACATCCAATGATACAAATGTTCACGTCGTCAAATTCTCCTCTATTTTCTTTTGTGATAACTCCCTTCAATCACCCACTTGTATGTGGTCAGCTCCCCTAATCCCATGGGACCGCGGGCGTGTAGTTTTTGCGTGCTAATCGCCACTTCCGTTCCTAAACCAAGCTGGCTTCCGTCGGTAAACCGAGTAGAGGCATTGACATACACGCACGCCGAGTCCACCTCTTTCACAAATTGTTCAGCATGTTGGGGATTTTCTGTTAAAATCCCATCACTGTGTCCCGTGCTGTGTTGGTGGATATGATTGATCGCCTCTTGAAGGGTGTCGACAATTTTGATTCCAAGCACAAGGCTTAACCACTCGGTGTTCCAATCATCGGGTTCTGCAGGTTTGCATTGCGCTCCTTGCATCAGCTGTTGCGACCGCTCATCAAGACGAAACGACACGTCATTGAGCCTTGCCATCAGACGAGGAAGAAATGTTTTAGCAACGCTTTGATGGATGAGCAAGGTATCCAAAGCATTGCAAACTGTAGGCCGCTGCCTTTTTGCGTTATCGACAACATCGATGACCTCAGCTAGATCGGCGCTTTCATCAACGAATAAATGACAGACACCTATTCCGCCGGTAATGACGGGAACGCGGCTATTTTCCCGGCAAAAGGCGTGCAGGTTTTCCCCTCCTCGAGGAATGATCACATCGACAAATTCGTGCATGTGCAAGAGCTGCTTAATAAGAGAGCGATCGGGTTGATCGATTAGTTGTACCGCAGCTTCAGGAAGGCGGGCTTCCGTTAATGAGGCTTGGATAACGGAGACAAGGGCGGTATTGGTCCTCATCGTTTCAGACCCCCCGCGCAAAATCGCACAATTTCCCGTTTTGATTGCAAGGGCGGCGACATCGATTGTGACCTCCGGACGCGACTCATAGATCACACCCAACACGCCTAGGGGAACTCGTCGTTTGCTGATAAGAAGGCCATTGGGAAGTTTCTTTTTTTCTAAAACCTCCCCTATTGGGTCCGGAAGGTCGATGACAGTGGAAATATTTTGAATAATCCCTTCTAGTCGCCCCTCTAAGGAAAGGCGGTCAAGCATTGCCGGTGTCATGCCGGAAGATCGTGCAAGAGCGATATCTTCCCGATTCGCTGTTAAAATTGCCGATTTCGCCTGGAGGAGATTGTTGACGAGCATGCGTAGCATGCAGTTTTTTTCCGCTGTCGACGCCAGGCAAAGTTGATGGGAGGCGTCCTTGGCTTTTGCACCCATTTCGCGGATGTTTTTTTCGGCAGTCATTTAGCCCCTCTCCTTATAAGGGAGCAGCGCCATGTGATCGCGGTGAATCACTTCCGGACCATAGCTATACCCAAGGATTGATTCAATATCTTGGGAGTTAGCCCCTTGCACTTGCTGAATGTCTTGCTGTGAATAGTTGGTGATTCCAACGGCCAGCGGAGTATGCTGGGGAGTTAGCATTTGGACAATGTCTCCTCTTTTAAACGTCATTTTCGTTTCTGTGATTCCAACGGGTAAGAGGCTTGCCCCCTTTGTAAGCAGGGAGTCCACAGCCCCCTGGTCAATGATAATTTGTCCTCGGACCGTTTCAGAAAGGAGCCATCGCTTGCGACTTTCCAACGGGGTGCTTTTGGCTAAAAATAATGTCCCCTTTTTCTTACCGTTAGCAAGATCGATGATGATAGATGGAGCTGCTGCCGAGGCAATTACTGTAGGTGTTCCGCTTGTAGTGGCAAGCTGTGCCGCTTCCACTTTTGTCGCCATTCCACCTGCACCCATTCCCATCTTTTTGGTTGTTTTTCCTGCCAGCCGAAAAACAGAGTCGTCAATGTGTTCGACAAGAGAAATCAGTGCAGCATGAGGGTCAATCTGGGGATCTGCGCGGTATAGTCCTTCCCGATCTGTTAATAAGATGAGCAAATCTGCAGCGATCATGTTAGCGGCCAAAGCAGACAGGTTGTCATTGTCGCCGAATTCAATCTCTTTTGTTGCGACAGAGTCATTTTCGTTAATGATCGGGATGACATTGTGCTGAAGGAGAGAAAGAAGAGTATTTCTGACATTGAGATAACCCTCTCGGCTAGAGAAATCCCCCCGTGTCAGGAGCAGTTGGCCGACAGGAATAGTGAAAAGGCCGAATAGCTCTGCCCAGATCTGCATTAAACGGACTTGGCCAACAGCGGAAAGCATTTGCTTGCCGGGAACAGTCCCGTCAACTTTGTTCACAATCTCTCGACCTGCTGCGATGGACCCGGATGTAACAAGTATCACTTGCCTTCCTTCATCATGGAGTTGAGCGATCTGCTGAACAATGACCAAAATCTGACGCCGGGAGAGGAGAGACGTTCCCTCAGTTAATGTACTTGTCCCCACTTTGACAACGATTTTTTGATATCTTTGCATCGCATTTATCTTTTAACGGATTCAAAAAATTCCTCCCGCAATAAGTCATTTTCCCGAAAACCTCCTTGAAACACATGAGTGGTCGTGGTGCTATTTTGATTTTCGATTCCTCTAGCCACGACACAAAAGTGTTGTGCCGTTATCGAGACGGCAACATCTTCTGTTTCGAGCAGATTGGAAAGAGAATCCGCAATCTGTATCGTTAGCCTTTCCTGAACTTGGGGACGTTTAGCAAAATATTTCACAAGACGAGGGATTTTGGACAAGCCGATCAGTTTTTGATTGGGGAGGTAGGCGACATAGGCAGTCCCGCACATTGGAACAAAATGGTGTTCGCAGAAACTAGTAAACTGGGCAGTCACAAAGACCATGTTCGAGCGATCTTTATGCTTGTAGCGATTTTCCATAAAGGTAAATGTTGGAAATTGATCGACATCTAAGCCGGAAAAAATTTCCTTAACGTACATCTTTGCAATGCGATAAGGTGTTTTGGAAAGAGAATCATCGTTGAGATCAAGCCCGAGAACTTCCATAATTTGTCGGAAATTTTCAGCAATGCAGCTGATTTTTTCCTCATCGCTCATTTGCGGTTTATCCGGAGAAATCGGGGAGGGATAATGCGTTGTTGCTGCTCGATATTTTTCTTCTTCGAATAGCTCTTCTTCAAAGAGTTGGATTGTGGCTTTTTTTTGATTGCGGCTCATTTCTGTATTTGTTCCTTTTGTCTCGTCATTTCTGCCGCAGCAATGGCAAATGCATTGGCAACATTTAGTGAATTTTTTCTCCCTCTCAGAGGAATCTCCAAAAAAATCTGTCCGCAGCGCTTGACTTCTGTTGAGCAGCCATATTCCTCATTGCCGACCACTAGAGTGA
>JBAUVX010000362.1:0-6583 GCA_049583465.1 Waddliaceae bacterium
GCAATGAGAGCTTCTATTTTAGTCAATTTATCGAATGTACTCATGAAAACATCAAATAATGATTGTTTAAGAGAAATCTTAGCATGCCGAGGAAATTGCATTCACGCACTTTCACCGCAAGGACACGGTTGTAACAATAACCCTCGCTTGTCCCGTCGGGATAGGTGATGCGCGTCACTTGTCCACGACAGTTATAGCATGCTTTGATCGTGTCCCCACGCGGGTTTTTTTCAGCGATCACCCGGTCCCATATGTTGTAGGATTTTGTTTCTACCGGGGTGATTTTCCTGCCATTGTCTCCTGCAAATGAAGGATGGATAGTCGCGATTAACCTTCCCATGTCGTCGTAACGATAGGTAGTTGTGTTGCCAAAATGGTCAATGTCAGCAATTTTTCTGTTTAAACTATCGTATTGTGTCTGCTGAACGAATCGTTCTCCTGACTGGTGATTTTCTTCGGATTTAATCAATCGTCCTCTGTTGTCATAGATGTAAGTGGTCGAATATCCGGAGCCGACAAGCTCCTTAAACGTGCACAAGTTGTTCTCATTGTACTGATAATGGGTTACCCGTCCAAGAGGATCAGATTTTTTGATACAATTGCCTGCTGCATCATATTTGTATCTCAGAACATACCGTAATTGGTTGTCAGCATCATAGTGTTGCTCATCCGTTACAAGGTCGAAGATCCCATAAGCATAGTCAATGCGCTTGAGTTGATGCTCACGACCTGTTTGTGGATCCCAGTAGCTTTCGATGATTCTTTTTGCTTTTCCTAAGCCCGGTGCCCCCGGCTTCATATTGGGGACAATCGTCGTGATCTTGCGCTGTGTGACACATTGGAGATTCTCGGGATTGTCAGTATTTCCATCGTCAACAATGGTTTTTGTGAGAATCCGCAAACGGTTATACGTGAAAAATTCCCTCGCCGCAATGGTATCGCCGGCATAATAGAGTTTTTGTTTGGGTTTATCCGTGTTGGGTAGATAGCGGGATTTCCATCCCGTCCCATCATCTTCTCGCATGGAAAGGGGAAGATTATAACCATCCTTGCTGTAAGTGTAGAAACGCCGATAGATTTCTCTTCCTTTTAAATCCGGTATTAGACTGTCGTGTTTGAGCATGCCAAAGGGAGCAGGATCGGCATCTCCTGTCAGATTACCCGCAAGGGTTTCGGTGAGAATATTTCCAAACTGGTCATACGTATAGGTCGTCAAGGAAAGAAGTTTGTTTTTTGCGTCGGCAATGCCCTTTGTTATCAGGTTTCCTTCCTCTCCTTCTAAAGGTTTGCCAAGTTTGTTAGTCGAGCTTTTTTCATCCCAAAAAAATAGCTGCGAACTGTAAATCTTATCGCGGTGATACCTCTCCTTTCTTTTGAGTCGCTTTTTGCGTGAATAGGCATAGATCGTTTTTCCTCCTTTGATGTCTTTTATAGAGGTGTATTTCTTGTTCGGATGGTAGTGAATATCATAGACCTTCACAAATTCTTTTCCGGTTCCGGGAAGATAAAGACCCTTAACTTGATGATCATCGTTGTATCCTAACCTGATTTTTCCAACTTTTCCCCAGTCGATTTCCTTGATCATCCACACTTTCCAGTGTTCACCGATGTGTTTTGTTTTGTATTCAAAAGCGCACTTAGGCATGCTAGTAATGGAACAGCTGTCCAAGACTTGCGTCGGATCGCTATAGTAGCGATTATTATGCTCTGAGAAGGTATATGTTCCTTTCTTTCCATTGCTAGCAACAACGCGAACTGTCCGTCTTTTCTTTTTCTTTTCATAGGTGAATCTCATCCATCCAAATCGCGTTTGTTTTAAAGGGTCTGTAACGTAAATCTCAGTAATTCGGTCTTTTTTGTCGTATTTGTAGTGAACGATATTGCCGCTAGGACGCACTTCATGGGTCATATGAGAACTAATGGCATAATATCGTTTTGTACCGTCTCCAAGATGTGCGGTACATTTTCCTTTCGAGAAGTTCTTTAGATCTTCCTTTTTTAGATAGAGTTTTGTGTTTTTGATGTTTGCTCGTCCTGATATTTCCCCTCCGGAAGTGTTTGTCACACCATGTTGAAGTTGAACCGGATCAAGGTAAAACCAATAACTTTTGGCTTTCTTATCCTCAATGATTCCGGAAAAATGGACACAGTCGCCACCCGATTCTTCAATCGAGAGACTCTTGTAAGGCCAATGCCATCTCAAATTGTTCATTTTTATCGGATGGTTGTGGGTGAACCCTGTTCCAAAATCTCTTTGACTATGATTGTTACTGCAGTAATGTCTGACGAAACTTAACGGCTCCGGTCCGTCGACAACAATGTCGGGAAAAGAATAGATGAACGTCCCGGTGATCGCATTCACGCATTCATGAATGTATGTCGAAGGATCAGCTTGACCATCTAGACGAAAATCGCTTTCTGCTGATATTTGAACAAACGCCAGGAGAGTGAAGAAAAACCCCTGGATGACAATCCGTTGCATGCCGCTTTTCTTAGCTTGGAGAGAAAAATCAATAAAAAAGTTGTTAATTTCATACCATTTAAAGGTTTAAAATAATAACTCTATTTTTTATTTTTATCCCAAGTTCCGCATTTTGCGCTACGCCCGAGCAAAATGCGGAACTTGGGTTTTATGGTGAGGAAGGAGGGAAAAGAATCGGAGGCAGCAAGCAACGGTGGAAAAATGGGAAGATTGCTCAAGGTAGAAATTCGGCAGTATCCTAATTTTTCTTAGACAAAAAATCGCCGATGACCACTATGTGGATAAAGGAGAGGAGAGGCCATGTCTACAACGCGCAATCAGCAGCAAGAGAAAACCCGAACTCGGTATGTGTATGCTTATGGGAAAGATGTAGTCTCGCCCCCTCTCGACGTGAGTTTGCTGGGAGGGAAGGGGAAAGGATTGGCCGAAATGGCATCCATGGGTCTTCCGGTCCCCCCCGGGTTTATCATTAGTACAGAAGCCTGTAAAGAATATCGCTCTCGTAACGACGTTCTCTTCGACGCCCTGAAAAAGGATATTTGCGCCGGCATGGAAGAACTTGAAAAACGGACCGGTAAAGGATTTGGCAGCGAGACCAATCCGCTCTTAGTTTCTGTTCGATCAGGAGCTCGTGTGTCCATGCCCGGCATGATGGATACTATTCTCAACCTCGGCCTCAACGATCAAACGCTTGACGCATCGATTGAACTGACAAAAAACGAACGATTCGCCTATGACAACTATCGCCGGCTCATCATGATGTATGCCAACATCGTCGACAACGTCAGCCGAAAACACTTCGAACAAGCCTTTGAAATCTTGAAGATGCGGGAAGGAGTGCTTGACGACAGGGAACTGAGTCTCTCCGGAATGAAAGAGGCGAGCTATCTTTTTAAGAAAATCTTTGAGAAAGAAACAGGACACCATTTTCCTCAAGATGTTAACACCCAGCTTTTTGAAGCGATCTCTGCCGTTTTTGACAGCTGGGATTCCGAACGAGCAACCCTATATCGGCAGCTTCACTATTACCCCGATGATTGGGGGACAGCCGTGAATGTGGTGGCAATGGTGTTCGGCAACAAGAACCAAAAATCGGCCACAGGAGTTGGCTTTACTCGCGACCCCTCCACCGGGGCGAATCATTTTTTTGGGGAATTTTTAATTCATGCTCAAGGCGAGGAGGTTGTTGCAGGAATCCGTACGCCTCATCCTCTCAATGAATATCAAAAAGAAATCACCCACTCGCCAATGGAGAGCCTCGAGATGCTCATGCCCGATGTCTATCAGGAGTTGCTTTCAGTGGTTCACCGGCTGGAGCACCATTACAAAGACATGCAGGATATTGAGTTTACAATTGAAGACGGCCGGCTCTTTATGCTGCAAACCCGTACCGGCAAACGGACAGGTTTTGCTGCTGTCCGCATAGCAGTCGAAATGCTAGAAGAAAAATTAATCGATGAAAAGACTGCTTTAAAGAGGATCCAACCGGAGCAGCTCGGACAGCTTCTTGCCCAAGTGTTTGATCAAAAAGCAAAAGAAAAGGCCATTGACAGAATGGTCGCAAAAGGGATCAACGCAGGCCCCGGGGCAGCCGCCGGAAAAGCGGTCTTCTCTTCAGAAAAAGCTGTCGAGATGAACAAACAAAGTCAACCTTGCATCCTTGTTCGTGAAGAAGCAAACCCTGATGATTTTCCCGGAATGGTTGCATCCGAGGGGGTGCTAACCATTCGGGGAGGAAGCACAAGCCATGCTGCTGTTGTCGCTCGAGGCTTGGGAAAACCGTGTGTCGTCGGCTGTGAAAACTTAACGTTGAATATGGATGCGAAAACCCTGACTGCAAACGGGATTTCCATTCGCGAAGGCGACTCGATTTCCATTGATGGACAAACGGGAGAAGTCTTTTTTTGTACAATTCCTACCTGTCCTTCGGAGATTGTCCAGGTTCTCTTGAATCAAACCAAAAAGGCCGAAGACAGCCTCATTTTTCAACATTACCAAAAGATCATGACCTTAGCAGATAAATATCGGACGCTAAAAATTCGAACCAATGCGGACACTCCTGAAGATAGTGCAGTTGCAAGAGCTTTTGGTGCTGAAGGCATTGGCCTTTGCCGCACCGAACATATGTTCATGGAGTTCGATCGTTTAAATGATGTGCGCTGCATGTTTTTCAGCACCCGCCCCGAAGAGAGAAAACATTCCATAGACAGGCTGCTTCCTTATCAAAAAGAAGACTTCATCGGCATTTTTCGCCGGATGAATGGGCTGCCCGTCTGTATTCGGCTGCTTGATCCCCCCTTGCACGAGTTTATGCCGCACAGCGATGAGGAGCTTAGAAGCTTATCGCATCTCATGGGGATTTCCCTGGAAAAGCTCAGTGAAATTCGCCTCTCTCTAGAAGAGCGAAATCCCATGCTCGGCCATCGAGGCTGCCGGTTGGGGATCGTTTACCCGGAACTGACCGAAATGCAAACCCGAGCAATCCTTGAGGCTGCTTTGAAAGTGAGCGATGAGGGCGTGTCCGTTTTTCCTGAAATCATGGTTCCGCTCGTCGGCACCTATGAGGAGTTTGTCCATCAGCTGGCTTTAATCGAAAAAACTGCCGGCGAGGTATTTCGAGCAGCGGGGAGGGAAATCCCCTTTACGACAGGAACAATGATCGAGCTGCCTCGCGCAGCTCTTATTGCCGATGAAATTGCCGGCAAGGCGGAATTCTTTAGTTTTGGCACCAATGATCTGACGCAGACAACATTTGGAATCAGCCGAGACGACAGCGCTAAATTTGTTCCTCTCTATGTCAAAGGAGTCCCGCATCCTCAATTTCCAAATGAAACACTGAGGCTTTTATCCGCCGATCCTTTCCAGGTTATCGACCGAAAAGGGGTGGGGAAATTGATGGAAATTGCCATTCAAAAGGGCCGGCAAGTCAGGCCCGATTTAAAATGCGGCATCTGTGGAGAACATGGAGGTGAAACGCAATCTGTCCATTTCTGCCAGGAAATCGGCCTTGATTATGTGTCATGTTCCCCATTTCGCATTTCTGTTGCCAGGCTCGCTGCGGCGTTAGCTAATCTCTAGACCCATTCAAACTCCGGCTACTGGGAACACTTCGAACTTTTGATTGGGTTGGCTTTTCTCAAAAATTTTCAAACTTCTTAAAATTAGCAACTTAGAATCTAATTGAAATTAATGTATCCTGTAAGATACAATAAGGTTATATGGAAGAGATCGACATTGAAATCTACGAAACCGCAACTGGAAAGCGCCCCTTTGAAATCTGGATTAAGAGCCTCAAAGAGATCAATACCCGGGCTAAAATTTTGACCAGGCTGACCGGTTGAGGCTTGGGAACTTTGGAGACTGTAAAACCCTGCAAGAAGGGGTATGCGAGCTTCGGATTCACTACGGTCCGGGAATTAGGATTTATTATGGGAAGATAGGGAATAAAGTCATTTTACTCCTCTGCGGAGTCGATAAAGGTTCCCAGGACAGGGATATCGCTAAAGCAAAGGAGTATTTGAAGGATTATCAATTTCGGGAGTTAGGTTATGGCAAAAAGTAGGAAGTATCAAAATTTTCTCATAGAGCAGCTTAAGGATCATGACGAGGCTGTTGCCTATCTCAATGCTGCCTTAGAAGAAAGCCTAAAAGGTGATGAAGAGTCCCAACAAGTATTCTTAATCGCTCTTCGCAATGTTGCGGAAGCACAAGGCGGCATTGGTGCTCTAGCCAAAAAGGCGCACGTGGGACGCGAAAGCCTGTATAAAACCCTTTCAGGCACAGGTAATCCCAAATGGCATACCCTGGTGTCTTTATGTGTTGCTCTGGGGTTGAATTTAAGATTGAGTTAAATTTAATAGAGGTTCTATGCCAAATCCATAGATCATGCAACGGCTTAAGGAACTATTGAATATGCTCCGAGCTATTGATTCAGGAGGTAGTACACTTTCGGCGGCCTCTAAAGGCGCTGAAAGAGAATTTTTCATTCAACATGTGCTTAGTAATGTACGCCATGGGCGAATTGCGATTTTGCGATTTCGGTTGATAATGCGCAGGTACTAGTTTCACCACTCATTTAAAGCATGGTTGTTAGTGTAAAAC
>JBAUVX010000363.1:0-5555 GCA_049583465.1 Waddliaceae bacterium
ATAGAGAAGGTTCGAGCTCGAAATCTTTGGCATCAGGCTTCTCGATTTTGGAGAAAATTGCTAGCTCATACGGTGTGTGTCAAACTGAATATGGAATTAGGCAACGAGCCTTTACAGTTTGAAGGTCTTATAACGCATTAACAATTCGCCCATGGGGTTAAGTTATTCAAAAGACATGGATACGATGAAATTAGGGGAGGGGAAAAGGGCTCCCACGTCAAATTAAGGAAGGGAAATAAGACGGTGATTATCCCAGGGCATAAAGAGCTGAAAAAGGGACTTGAAATGGCTTTGAGAAAACTGCTTAAGGAAGATAAATAATGCGATACCATTTCAAAGTTCACAAAGAAAAAGGGAGCTTTTGGGCAGAATGTCTCGAGCTTCCGGGATGTGTCACTCAGGGTGATACAAAAGAAGAGCTGAATGCAAATATGCAAGAGGCTCTTAATCTTTATCTAGAAGAAAGTGAAAATTTTGAATATTTAGCTCCTCTTCCTAAAACCTCAATCAAGACAGGTCGTAGCATTGTAGAAGTCCCTGTTGATCCTTCTGTTGCTTTTGCCTTTTCCATTCGACAGCAAAGGATTAAACAAGGAATGACACAAAGAGAGGCTGCTGAGCAACTGGGTATGAAAAGGATTTATAGCTATCAAAGACTAGAGAGAAGATGCAATCCAACTCTAGATCTGATTTATAAGCTCGTCTTACTGTTTCCTGCGCTTTCCTTGGACAAAATCTTGCGTTGAGGCATTCAAACAAGTTTGCTATGCCTCTGCTCGGATTGTTTTAATTTTCTCATGATCATGCCAATCAGGAGAATAACAAAAAGGGTGGAAACAAAAATAGGAATGGCCGGATCTGTGTGCATGTTGGCGATACCCTCACCCCGTTAACGGTTACCTCGGCTTTGCAAAATTTTTGAACTCATCTGCAGAGAGAGACTTCAACCAGCTAAACGAATTTCTCAGGAAGGGTAGTGAATACCCATCCTTCAAAATTCATTACGTCGGATTTTGTTTCTCCCGGCATCTTCGTTCAAGCTAATTCTTTAACTTAATTGAGTATACAAATTCCTTCCATAAATGTTTAAAAAACGCTATCATCATTTATACTATTATCTTAACTTTGGGGAATCGATCGATGAACATCCTCTACATTCCATTTGCCGGTTAAGTGCCGGCTCGTTTAGGAAGCCAAGACTAATACACATTTAAATCGAATTCTTGAGTTTGAATGAGTATAGCTCTTGCACTTGTCAATATTTTGCTTGCGTCTTTAAGGCGATCAGTATTTTTATACAGTTTAGTTTGGGGTGAGATTCAATGTCTCTAGAAGTACGGGACGGCAGCGTAAAAACATTATGGTCGATTTCGTTTCCTCTCATTTTGTCCTTTTTATCGATGTTAGGCATGGTGACAGTCGACCGGCTATTTTTGGCCCGCTACTCAACCGAGGCGCTTAGCGCTGCTGTGAGTGGAGGTACAGCAGCATGGGCGTTCGCTTTTGGCGGACAAACGCTGACAAATATTTCCGGGGTATTTGTCGCCCAATACAATGGTGCCAAGAAGTATGATAAAATTGCCAGACCCGTCTGGCAAATGATTTGGCTCAGCTTGGCATTGATTATTCCATTTGGAATCGTAGCAATCTGGTTTGCCCCCTTGGCTTTTGCCGGCTCTCCTATTGAGGCTAAGCAAATACTCTATTTTCGGTGGTCGATGGCAACAAGTCCATTGATTTGCCTGTTGGGAGGACTCAATGGCTTCTTTATCGGGATGGGAAAGACTTTTGTGATCACATGGTTGACCTTGTTCGGGAATGCAGTCAACCTCGTTCTCGATCCCATTTTCATCTTTGGATGGGGACCCTTTCCCGGTTTGGGCATTTCCGGGGCTTGCATAGCAACCGGCATCGGAACACTCGCTCAAAATATCATCCTTCTCGCGTTGTTTCTGAAAAAGGATAGTCGCAAAAAATATGGCAGCGGAAATTTTGCCCTGCACAGGGAAACATTATGGAACATGATCCGGATCGGATCTCCGGAGGCTTTGGCAATCTCACTGGAACTGGGTGCTTGGGCAGCTTTTTATTGCCTGCTCAGCAATTTGAGCTCCCAACACATTTTAGTTGCCGGTGTGGGGCAGAGCCTGCTGATGACTTTCTTTTTCTTTGGAATTGGACTGGAATCGGGAATTGCGAGCGTTTGTGGTAACCTAATAGGTGCTAACCTAAAGGATGAGGTCGTTCGGGCTTTTCAATCGGGAATGAAGATTGTTGCCCTGTTTGCTATTGGCTTGTTGGCGGTTATATGGCTTGGTAGAGAATGGAGCGTGAGCCTTTTTCTGACGAACCCGGAAAATTTGGAAGGAGGCACGCTGAACCCTGATCAGCTGGCTGAAGCCCGCGAGTACGTGATGCAAGGCTGCCTCGTCATTGGAGCTTATATCGTGATTGAAAATATCCGGTGCTTGTTATACGGCGTGCTCCGAGCAGCAGGAGACACTCTCTTTATCCTTCTGCTCAGCGTCATTGCAACATGGGCGCTTTTGCTCGTTCCTACCTATCTGCTTATGACAGTTTGGAAAATGCCGGCGGGCACATCGTTTTGGATCTGGCTTTCCTATGCCATATCGACAACGGCGATCTGCTATCTTCGTTTTGCTGCCGGCAGCTGGAGGAAAAAAGAAATCCTCTCTGCACAAGAAAATTTCTGATACTCCACCGAAAAGCCTAATTGGCAAGAGCATCCAGAAGGAAATCCACGGCCCGTTCAAGCACCCGGTCCCTCCCCTCGCGTATCCCGGCGATCGTAGGTTCCACGCGAACGTCGGGTTGAATTCCAATTCGTTGGAGCTGCCGGCCGTCTGCGTGGCGGATGTCGTATCCTGAGAAGCACACCCGGATTCCACCGGGCAGGGGAAATTCCGTTACGTCTCCATTAGCGCCATTTGTGGGGCTGCCGATGAAGACAGCATGGCGGGCTGTCTGCTCGATAAAAAGACAGGTATGTTCCGCCAGGCTTATTGTCTCTTCATTAATGAGGACGACGATCTCCCCTTTGTAATTCCATTTGTCATTGGGCTCTATGATCGCATTGGATGAAAGGGTGGCATTAACGGTGGAGTCCGGAGAGATGAGGAAGGGCTGCCGACATGGAGGGGCCGGTTGGGGTTCCTCGGCGAGGGAAGATCCAAGGGCCCGGGCCACCACATATTTCGGATAGCCGCGAATATCGAAGATAATTGCCGGTAATTGGGCAAAGGCGTCAAACATCGCAGGGACTTCATCGAGCTCAAGGCGGGCAAGGTCCGCATAGCCAATGTTTTGTGGAAGGATGCGATAGGGACAGCCTTTCTTCGTAGCTTGGATCTTCTGCAGGTAAGCCCCGACAGACTCTTCACGATTGAGAACTATCGACCGCGACGAATCGACTCCTCGAATTTCCAGTGTCATTTCCGAGCCGGGAGGGCCTCCCAGAACGACATGATCAAGAAGACGGTTGAGTGCTTGCGGAGTAGACGAAGAGAGGTAGCGCCCCAGCCTTGTCCGCCGTTCTTGCATGGGCTCTCCGTCAACAGCCATCACAACGTCCCCGATTTCAATGCCGCTGTCGGCGCACGATTCGTCCACGTAGACGACGACTGTTTCACCTTCGACGAAGTCGACGATGATCGGAGGATGATCGGTTCCGAAATAGTTCCACAGCTCTTGGCTGAACACCGATCCATGCGTGTCTTGGATTTGCGCTGCCGTTTCCGCAACAGCTAGGGCGTACTCTGTTGCATCTTCTGCCGCTTCAAACTGAGGAATCGCCTCGAGCAGCACCTCTTCCCAATTGCGATCCATCAAGTCGCGATAGGGAAAGAAAAGGTCGATGATATTCCATAGTCTGAATAATCCCAGGAGGCGTCGTTCTTTGCTAGGGTAGGTCTCATCGGCATAAGGCTCTTCAATAGTGTGGACAGGGGGAAGGTAGGGATTTGTATTGCGCTTAGCCGGGGATACGCTTCCCGAGAGTACCCGCACGGCCAAGTTAACCGCAGGGTCGGTCTTTCCGATATTCCCGGCAGGCAGCGAGAAATCGGGAGAAAATCCAACGGATCCGTCGGGATTGACCAATTCCTCCCGGCGCATACGGACTTCAAGCCCTTCAATGGCCATCACATCGGTTGCTTGGAGAGAATCGGCAGGAGCTTTTTTCCCTTGAATAATCACTGTTGCTAAGCCGGCATTTTGCAATCCGGCAAGGATATCTTGAAACCCCACGCTGGCTTCGTTGAGTAAAAAGACGAAAGAGACCGGCTTATCTCTGCCGCCTGCGGCACGCAGCATCCCGTGATCCCGGGAGATAAATCCCGACCAATTATCGCCGCTTTGCAGCCCGCCTTGTGTGAGGTAGCCTGCATGAACGCGGGATCGGTACGAGGAGACGACGACATCTCGATCAAGGAGCAGGGGGAGGTCGGTGCGAAGAGAATTTGCCAACATCCACGCACCCATTGATGCTTGCAGCGTCGAGTTTTTTCCCTTGCTTCTCAGGTCGATGATCACCCCTTCCGTGTCTTCGATCTCTAAAAAGACATCTTTGAAAAGACCCTCGAAGATATTCCCTGATTGGCCTACTCTTTCGTAGTCGGCCGCAACGATCATTGGCCAGCCCCCTTCGACATCAACCTTGTACAGGAGTTGTTGTTCCTCGTCTGATTTTCCCGATTCGGTCAATGAGAGAACGTCGAGATCTTTCTCCGGATCCTGTTCCCGGTCATCTTGATCTTTCCAATCAACCCTGGTCAGCGGGTCATCGAGGAAAGAGACAAGGTATGCGATGGCTCCGGCATAGTCTTCCCGGCTTTCTGCTCCATTCACCTGTGGAATCGTTTCCATCAGGGCCCGATCCCAGTCAATGTTTTTGTAGGCAAGGTAGGGGTGGAAGTACTTGAGTCTTCCCCATAGCTTGCAAAGCCCAGCCAGCCGCTCTATCCGCTTCGTTTCGGTAGCATCGGAAGAGCAGATTCTCTCAGGAAATAGTACCGAGAGTACAGCGATCCCCCAGAGCCTCATAAAAACATGAATCCGCGACAACATCCCGGCTCCTTATCAGTTCGACATTGCAAAAGTCGAGGATTAGCAAGTTTATCGATTTCATCATTATTTAACCATGACATTAAAAGAGGGCCTTGTTCACCTTAAAACCCCTCTTTCCTGCGAAATTCTCCTTCTGCTCTTTTTCTTGGGGCTCTGCCCCAAACCCCGGCCAAGGGGCTGGCCCCTTTGCAATCCCCATTAAATAATCCCTTTATTCGACAATGTCTATGCCGGGAAAAACGTCGTGAAAAGCTACTTGTTGCTTCAACATTTCATTTGACAATATCTCCTTTCCCAACGTACTGTCTTTTTGTTAAGCATAATTTTTTTTACAGCAGACGACCATGTCCAAAATCGTCTCTATTTTGACTCTTTTTCTCTTCTTCCACTGTCAGCATCTCTACGCTGATTCCGCCGATGAGATCAACAGCATAGAAAATTTTATTCCGGGCGAGGAGGAGTCTCTTGCC
>JBAUVX010000364.1:0-4187 GCA_049583465.1 Waddliaceae bacterium
GTTCATTCAAATGAGGAGCAAGTAGTTGATATGTATGTGAAAGCGATGCTTCAATCTGATTCATGATAAGAAGTGTATCAAATTCATTTTATAAACGTAACATTTATTTGCTTACGGCGCCTTAGGCCCCAACTTGGGCTTAATAGCGTGCTTTTCACTCATTCGTTTAACTTATATTTTTGAACCTTACTTCTTGGTTTATCAGGTATCGTATAGACGATCACACCTTGGTCGATCAAACTTTGAAAAACTTTTTTTAGTCCGCCGGAGATATGTTGATGTCCCAGCAGCTCAGCAACTTCAGCTTTAGATAGAGGTCCCTTACGTAGCAAATTGACCACTTCTTCTTCTATCGACTTGGGCCTCAACTTAGGCCTCAACTTGGGCCTTTCCTCGGGCATTTCCCCTGTAGCAAAGAAGCCTGATGGCAAAAACGTAGTGACAACAGATTCTGCACGAACTTCCCAGGTTGGCTTGGGATTTCCATTTTCTTTACACCAATCGATAATGTTGAGCGTTCCCATACCCCACTTTTCAATTACCCCGGCGCGGTAAAATACGCTAGCGATGATAGGATTCCATGGCTTCGATTCATGCGGCTTTGCTAGCTTTTCCGGGGTCATATCAAAATGCAAAATTCCGGGATTAATGATCTCTAAATGGTCATCATACATAGCAATGGCAACGGCACCTCCAGGAGTTGTATAATCCCTATGACAAATCGCGTTTGCCAGAGCCTCTCGTGTAGCAAGAGGTGGATATAGAGGATAATCTTCCCGAATCCTTTTTCCTGGTACAACACGCCCAGAAATAGGGACATGATCCAGTAGAAACGACTCTCCACGTCTCGAGAGATCAAAACCATTTCCCCAGTAATTGCGATTGTCCATAAAACCGCCTAATCGATCAGTCCCTCTAAATCTAGCCAGTCTAATAGCTAGCTGTGGGTAGCTTGCAAACAGCCTTTCGCTTTTTCCATACAACGCAATGGCTGCATTGATGAGATGCCCATCATCAAACAGACCCAATCCTCGAAGAATAGATTCTGCATCGGTATGGGTGGGTTTTTTCATGCGACCTAATGCGACAGCATTCTGAAGGGTTGCTTGAATTTCATCTTCATCTAAATCCTGTATCGTTACCCAATCCGGAGCAAGCTCATTCTCCCATCGTCTGTGAGCATGAAACTTCGCTAAAACGCGCTTTTCATATTCTCCGCGAGGCATAATCTGTGTTGTGGGTCCGAGTCGGATATAAGGACGTCCATCATAACAATAAGTGCCCATCCTCCCAGAGACGCGAATAACAACCACGGCTTTGTCATTCCCTATAGAGACTGTTTCAATCTCCGGAAATGCTGGGGGTTCAATCCTGCGCAATTCAAGAGAGATATCCTCTAGAGTTTTGGCTGTCACTTGTTGACCGACGATTTCTCCTTTGTCAGATACGCCAAAAAGGAGAAATCCTCCCAGGCCATTAAGTAATGCACAAATCGTTTTAGCAGCTTCGGTGCGTTGTCCTGTTGTCTTTTTAAACTCCAGGTTTTCTGATTCACCGGCTGCAACCAGTTTTTGTAGTTCTTCCAATAGCATAGTTATTCCCTACCCTTTGGGAACATGGCTTGCTCACGAGTCACTTCTCCCTGGGTAAGTTCCTCGATTTTTTTGGCTAGTTTCACACTGGGGGTTCGCCTGCCACGGAGTATTTCCCCTAAATGGTTGCGGGAAATCCCCAAATCCTTTGCAAAGTCAGTTTGAGAAATTCTTTTACGGAAAAGGTATTCATCTAAATCCACAGGGGGCAACTCCATGCTTTTTAGGGCTAATTGTACTATTTTCTTTATAAAAAGCAACATTTTTTGCATTAAGAGCACCTTTTTGGTTGTTCAAAAAAGAGAGGAAATGCTACATTTTACGCATCAACTAAACCATAATGGAGTGTTTATGACACAATTAGCCTGTAGACCCCCAATAAAAATGATGATCGACGACATCCAGGAGACTCGGGTGCTCGTCGATTCCCTTCTTAAAACCAAGCACTATCAACGCTTAGGCCCCGAAGGTATTTTCGCTATTATACAAAAGGCGAAAGCAACAAACGTCAATCCTTTAGATGCCTTGAATGGCGGCATGTACTATGTCCAAGGGAAAGTTGAGATGTCCGCATTTATGATGAATCAACTGATTCGACAAGCGGGCCATTCAATTAGCAAAGATGAGCAATCTGATGACACTGTCTGTATTCTCCATGGAAAAAGGGTAGATACGGGTGACACCTGGACAGAAATCTTTTCAATTGACGATGCCAAAAGGGCCGGAATTTACCGTGAAGGGACGGGGTGGACAAAATATCCAAGAAACATGCTTTTTGCCCGCGCACTTTCTAATCTAGCCCGCATGTTGTTTCCTGATGTGATTCAGGGGTGCTATGTCGAGGGAGAGTTAGGAAGCGAATTGATTGAGCCTGAGCCATGTATTAAACAAGGAGGTGTTGCACGTTCCTGTATAGCAAAACGGCGCAAAAATGGTAGATTGGTTTTGTGCAGCTATAAAGCTTTCCCTGTGATAGCGATTCCCGGATACAGCTCCGTACACCTTCTCTCCTCTCAGAGCTCTGCCATTTTGCCGATGAAGGTACTCATTGATCCCGCTCTCATCAATGTAGACCCTCATTTCTTCCGGGATTTGTTCTAGCTTCTTTTGAAACTCCTCTCTTCGTTGCTCATCTCTTTCTTTGTAGAAAGACGTCTTTTTTTAGCGTAATCTTGAGCCGTTTGCATGCATAGAAAACTGCCGTAATTGCGACCCCAAACTCTTCGGCGATTTCTCGGAGGTAGAGCTATCCGGGTGCTTTTGGATATAAGCTTTGAGTTTTTCTGTCTCAAGCTTTTGAGGGCGCCTTTTCCTTGCTGGGTTTGGAATTAAATTTCCACGCTTTTTGCGCTTGACCCAATTGATTAGAGTTTGAACGGTAACCCCAAAAATCCGACTTGCTTCTACCTTTGAGCCACCCTTCTCTATGTAGTCTAGGGCTTTGGTCCTTCTCAATGCCCTCAAAAAGAACTCTACAAACTAGAGATGATAGACGGGTATCACGTCTATGCTTTAAGCAAGGGGAAGTCCAATCCTAATCCTTGAAAAACTGCCATTGTGTAGTCTTTAAACTGACCCATAAGACACTCGCAAGAGTTTTTCAATTCCTTATGAAAAGATAAAGGTTTTTTACTTTTTTCCGCCTCTTCCTTTGCCAGAGTATACAACAACATCCGAAAGGCACTGGGAACACAGATTGGTCCAGCTTTAAATGGTATGTAATCTAAAGGTGATTCTTCCTTGTTTTCCATTCTCTCCCGTCCAAGTTTGGTGTGATGAACTTGACAAAGAAAAATAGCAGTTTTCCTTGATATTTTCCCCTCACTTTTTTCTTGCTCTGACAACCGAAGTCTAAGTAAAAGATTTTCTGGAATCTGCAAAGGTAGGATTTTAAAGGCATCGTTTAAAATAGTCGAAAGATCGGCCTCACTTGACGACGTGTACGATGTGGGAATGCCACTATGGGGATTATCTTTATCGCTCACTGTGTGTATGTGATTGAATAGTTTTATTTGTAACCTCCCACCGTTTGCATCGGCTTGTGTGGGGGCATTTATCTTACATAAAATACAGTGACCATTATAGGGTTTTGGAAGCAACCAACCAAGGGGAAGAAGGATTTCTTTTTTTTCTCTCATTTGTTTGCATAGATCGTCATAAATCTCATTTTTTATCAATTCAGGGAAGACTATTTTTTCTGGAGAAGGAAGAAGCTCCAGTGCTTTTATAAGCCCTGAAATTTTCAAGCAGATTCCTAAAAGAGGTTGAAGTCTGTCAACAATTTTTGAAAGGGTATTGGAGATATCTGGATCTTTAATAGGAGGCAGAATAGTATCAATTGTTTTCGATTTTAACGGAAGTTCCGCGGTATAAATGATGGTTTTTATAGATAACCAATTCCAAATTAAGAAGTTATGAGGATTTTTTGCGAAAAATGGCGTGGTCACCAAATTTACACATGAAAGTTGGAAATTGTGGATTTTAAAGAACCTTGCGCTCAAACTATATCCACTTAGACCTCAAAGGAGTAAGGCGTGGTCACCAAGAATTAAGGCATTTTTAGTTTTAAGCTGTTGGTTTTAAAATAGTTACGAA
>JBAUVX010000365.1:0-9458 GCA_049583465.1 Waddliaceae bacterium
GGAGATAAGGGCTTTATCCGCCCTATACTGAAACAGGAATTGACTGAACACGGAACGTATTTAGAGACTCCTCTTCGCGATAACATGAGTGATGAAAGACCAAAAAGTTTCATAAAGTGGCTGACAAGCACTCGTCGGCTTATAGAAACCGTGGGTGAATTATGCAACAAAGCTTTTCGGATTCGACAAAGCCCAATTCTTGAATGTGAATGTGTATAAGACCACGATGGGACTAAATTTTTCTGTTCGCATTATTTTCCTAACCTTACTAAACTAATAGCTAAGATAACCTCGACTTTGCAAAATTTTTGGACGAAGATGCCGGGAGAGGCAAAATCCGGCGTAATGAATTTTGAAGGAGGCGGGTATTTACTACCCTTCCTGAGAAATTCATTTAGCCGGATGAGGTCTCTCTCTGCAGATGAGTTCAAAAATTTTGCAAAGTCGAGATAACACACCTCTAATTTTCAAAACCGAGAAGATGAAAATACAGCAAATGGCAAACTATCAACCCCTGGCACGTCAGTATCGTCCTAAAACATTCAAGGAGGTATTAGGACAAGCTTCCATTGTCACCACCTTAAAAAATGCGCTCGCAAGCAAACACCTCGCTCATGCCTATTTATTCTGTGGATCCCGAGGAACAGGAAAAACGACATTAGCGCGTCTTTTTGCCAAAGCGTTAAATTGCTCGCATCTCACACCCGATCACGAACCTTGCAATCAATGCTCATCTTGCAAAGAAATCGCCTCCTCTTTGGATGTTCTAGAAATCGATGGCGCTTCAAACCGCGGAATTGATGATATACGAAAAATTAATGAAACTGTCGGGTATGCGACAGCAGCCGGCAAATACAAGATCTACATCATCGACGAAGTTCATATGTTAACCAAAGAGGCTTTCAATGCTCTTTTGAAAACTCTTGAAGAGCCGCCTTCCCAAGTAAAATTCTTCTTCGCTACCACCGAACCGCACAAAGTTCCGACAACAATTCGAAGCCGTTGTCAACGTTTCAACCTGAACCGCATTGCAACAAATACCATCATCGAAAAACTCCGGCACATTGTCCAAGATCTTGGTGTCAACGCCGAAGAGGAAGCGCTCCGTCTCATCGCCCAGCGTGCAGAAGGGGGATTGCGCGATGCAGAATCCCTTCTCGACCAAATTCTAACTTTTCATGAAAACGAAGCGACCGCTGATTCTGTTGCATCTGCCCTCGGAATGATGCCTCTTGATGCCATATTTTCCTTGGACCGCGCGGGAAAAAAGGGGGATCTCGCGGTGGCTTTTTCGATCGCGGAGAGGGTTTTCTCCGAAGGAAAAGATGTCTCGCACTTCCTCGAAATGCTCGCTGCACACTTTCGCCATATTCTTGTTGTCAAATTCTGTGGAAAAGATAGCCCTTTGCTGCCATTTTCAGACGCCGATCGGGAAAAGTATGCAGAAACGGCAACACTGTACCGACAAGAACAATGCCTCTCTTTGCTTGACTATTTAGTCGCCATGCAACAGCAGCTGCGGTATGTCTCATCAGAAAGAATTGCTATTGAAGCGATTCTTTTACACATCATGCGCAGCCACCATCGCATTCCTGTTGACATCTTAGTCCATCGCTTAAGTGAACTCGAACATCAGCAGATTTCTCCAACAAAAACACCTTTATCGACGACGACGACAGCTTCGATGCCTTCACCGCCGTCCCCTGAGCCTGCCAAGCAGTTGGAGGAGGCAAAACACACAAAGAAAGACAATCATGGGAAGTATGATACTCTGTTGCAATTTGCTGCTGTTGAGTTAGAAGGAATAATCAAAAAATGAAGGAAATATGATGGGAAAGGGATACGCGAAAAAAAAGAAACAAGCACGTCAAATGCAAGAGCAACTGGAAAAACTTCAACAACAGATGCAAAACGTTGAAGCGACAGGCACTGCGGGAAACGGATTGGTCACACTGACGTTGAGCGGAGAAAATGAGATGAAAAATATCACGATTAAACCCGACTGTGTCGACCCTGAAGACGTTGAAGGCTTGCAGGATCTCATTAAAGCTGCCTACAACGACGCCCAAAACCAACTTAAAGAGCAGTCTCCTTCAATTGAAGGAATCGGCGGCCTCCCCTTTCCTGAAGGGGGAAGCTTTGGGATCTAAATAAAATTCAAACCCGGGTTGTGCGGAAAACCTCTCGCAGAACGAGAAAATGGGTGGTAAGATCCAAAAACATTCATCAAAAGCATGAAGTCTTCTATTTAGCTGACTCTTGCTAAGCATGTTTGGAATGTATCCATATTCCCGAAAAAAATCGCGTGCCTTTTCTTGGTTTCACAAAAAAACAGGGCAGAGACAATAGCGAAAGTCAACAATGATAGAATTGATCTTCGGGGTTTGCGCGCCGATACTCTTGATGAAGAAGCTCGAAAATGTCATGTGCATTGGACATCGCCGATATTTCTTGAGTCAGGCGATAGACATAAGCCATGGAGAGAGCGCGAATCGTCCGTTTTATCAAGGGAATGTAGCGGCAAGCAACGGATAATTCATGAATGCCAAGGCCTATAAGAAGAGGAGTAAAACGGGGATCGGCAGCAATTTCACCACAAACTGCAACCGGTAAATGAAGATTGTTTGCTTCCTTAACCACGTGCTGGATCATCCGTATGACACTTGGATCTGTAGAAGCATAAAATCCGCTTGTGGAATAATAGCCCCGAGGAACGGCTCGTAAATATTGAACAAGATCATTGGTACCAATGGCAAGAAAATCGCACTCCTTGGCTAAAAGATCTGTCATGATGGCAGCCGAAGGGACTTCAATCATGCATCCTATGCGCATGGTTTCTGCCAAGTCAACGCTTCGTTTCTCCAACTCTTGGCGCGCTTCGAAAAGAATTTCTTTTGCTTCCACCAGTTCAGAAAGCTGGGAAATCATGGGAAACATGACGCTTAAATTGCCATAGGCGCTTGCCCGCAGAATCGCACGAAGTTGGGATTTGAAAATATCTCTTTCTCGGAGAAGATAGCGAATGGCTCGGCACCCAAGGAAAGGATTCCCATCCAGAGACATGGCGTGATTTAGCATGAGCTTATCTCCACCAAAATCAAACGTCCGAATAACGACGGGAAGATTGTTCATTTTTTCCGCAATCCGACGATAAATTCCGAACTGCTCTTCCTCTGAGGGGAAGGAATCGTTGGAGAGAAAAATGTATTCCGATCGGAAAAGACCGATTCCCTGTCCTCCCTGCTCATGGATGGTGTCGAGTTCACTTTCCATATCAACATTGGCAAAGAGTTTAATCTTGTGACCATCTTTTGTTTCAGAAGAAAGAGAACGATTCTCTTGAAGTGTATGGATGTGGGTGTGCCATTGCCTCTTGATTAGAAGATAGGCATTCAATGTTTCCTGATTGGGATTGATAATGACCTCTCCCTTTCGACCATCCACGATCACAAAGTTTTGTTCATTGATATGAGACAAATGTTCAAAATTAATATCCGTCACATAGGGGATTCCTTTAGCCTTAGCTACGATAGCAGCATGAGACATTACCCCTCCCGTGGCTGTGACAAAAGCATCGACAAAAGAAACATTTGCTTCAGCGATGCACGAAGCTGTGAGTTCTGTGGAAAAGACAACGGAATTTTGAGGAATTTTCCATAAACGAGTCCGAACATTTTTTCTCAAATATCCCATCACCCTTTGTGCAATATCTTGAATGTCGTTAAAACGCTCACGAAAATAGGGATCCGAAATCGATTGAAATCTTTTCTGGCATTTTTTAATGATCGCTTGAAAGACGAACTCAGCATTCTTACGAGTTTTACGAATCTCTTCTTCAATGTCGGTAGTAAGAAGAGGATCCTGCATCATCTCAATATGCGCGTCTAAGATGGCTGCTCCCTCAAGAATATGTTCCCTTTTGAGTTTCTTTTGTAAACGTTTGAGGTCGTCTTTACTTCGGGTTATTGCGTTGATATAACGAGAAACTTCTTCATCGACTTTTTTAGAAGGGATGGTAAATTCAGGGACTTCGCCTTCATCAAAAGTAAAAAAATAGAGTTTGCCAATGGCAACCCCGCGGCAGATAGGAATGCCTTTCAAACGCATTTCATTGCTGTTATTGTTCATCCCGCACTTTCCCCAAATCCGGCTTCAAAAGCAGCAATCAACTTTTCCATCGTCACTGTGGCATCCTCGCCATCGACAATAATTGTAATCTGCGAGTTTTTCTTAGCAGCGAGCATCAAGATACTGAGAACGCTTCTAGCATTGACTGTCTCTCTTCTACAACTAAATCTTACCGAGCTTTTCACATCCTGCAGCAGCTTAACAATCACGGTCGCCGGGCGTGTATGGAGTCCTAATTTATTTTTTATTCGCACTTTTTTTTCGAGTTTCACGAAGATCGTTTCCCTTTTTTGTTTTATAGGCAATAAAATTAGATAACTTGGTTGTAAAATTTCTTGCAGAATGGTATCCCATTTTCTTGAGTCGATGGTTAAGAGAAACTGTTTCCAAGAGAAGAACGACATTTCTTCCCGGCTTAACGGGAAGAATATGCAGAGGAAGCTTAACCCCTAAAATTTCCGTGTATTTATCATCAAGCCCTACCCGATCATAGACATGCTCGTCATCCCAATTTTCGAGCTTAACCACAAGATCGATGCTTTTGAAGTCTCTGACACATACCACTCCATATAAATTGGCGACATTAATGATGCCGATTCCACGAATTTCCATGTGGTGGCGGGTCAGTTCCACGCCGCTTCCTTCGAGAAAAGCCCCCCCCTTTTTTTTGACTTTGACGATGTCATCGGATATCAAGCGATGTCCTCTTTCGATTAATCCCAACGCCGCCTCGCTTTTTCCTACTGAAGAATCCCCTTGTATCAAAACACCGACGCCAAAAACTTCAACTAACGTTCCATGCAGAGAAATGCTTACTGCAAACTCTTCCATCAGAAGCAATGTCAGTTTGCTGAGTAGATTCATAGTACTCATAGTCGCTCTAAACAAGGGAACACTGTGTTGATTACATAAATCCACGAGCTCTTTCGGAGGGCGAAGCCCCCTGGTAATAATCACTGCGGGAGTTTGCGGCTTTAAGATCGCCTCCAAACGTTTGATGCGAAGTTTGGGATCAAGATCACGGATATATTCAATTTCATTCCTCCCGCAGATGATGATTCTACTGCTCGTGTAGGATTTGAGATAACCTGTCAGAGCCAGGCCCGGCCTGTGGGCTTCAGGCAGCTTGATTCTTCGCTTAGCTCCCTCCATCCCCGCTAAAAACTCTAACCCCAAACTATGGCCATGCCGCTTATAAAGGTCTTCAACTAAATACATGATCAATTTATTTGCGTCCGGATGCTACCAATTTTTCTCCATGCCCTGTAAGAAAACAGACCTCAATGGCTCACGTTCTCTTTTAGAGAGCATCCTTACTTAAGACACCCTCTCAAATTTCTATTTGTTCTAAATAAAAATTCAACCATTCGACGAACGTAGGGAAAGCTAGTTTCTCCGGACTGACTGAAAAGTTTTCACCCACATTTGTGATGGTGTTGTTAATTGCACTGTAATAGACATTTCCCATTTCCAATTTGGGATGCCACTCTGCCCAAAAACACTGATAGTAAGGCATGCCAAAAGATTCATAAAAAGGGATGAGTGTTTTTGGATCCACCGGTGTTCCTGTCTTAGTCCTCAATTGACCCTTGCTAGCAATCATCGCTTGAAAATTCCGATAACTCTGTTTCATGTTTCCTGTCCTTGTAATCCCCGTCATGTCTGTCGCCTTACAAAACCCATTGTGAATCTGCAAGAAAGAAAGATAGTCTTCAGGAAGGATAGCGTTCGGAAACAGTTTTTGTAAATCAATAATCTCATCTTCAGGGGCAGGTGTCGAGCCTCGATAAAATCCTCGATTGCCCTTCATACTGTAAACCATTTCAATGTCAAAGAGATCATCGAATGTTCGTTGCGTGATAAAGACTCCAATATCATCCATTGCACTGAAGAAAGAGGAAAATGCCTCGTTGATGTGGGGATGGTAAGATATCTTTGCCAGCCAATAATCTAAACTAAACTGAATGCGGTCCTTCGGTGAAAGATGGCGCAACTCATACCATCCCCTAGGGAGGTTGGGTACCATCTCGACAATCGTTTCCCAATCGAGGTCGACTCCTTCATGTATCGCAATGACTTTGAAAAAATTTCCTTCCGGAGAATTTTGCGATTGCTGAGAATAATAATCTTTTACGTGCTCATCCATTTAATGCTACCTATCTCTGATTCTAGTTGTAACAAAAGAGAAATTTTGACTGAGAGGAAAATTTTTCTATTAATCTTTATGGATTCTTAATATTATATACTTAATCCTAGAAATAAAACAGGAAATTTGATACAATTAGATTTCGTTAAGACGCTGATAACCATAGAATTGAAGGATAAAAAGCGATGAAGATCAATGATCTATCCAATGTCTCTGAAGCGGGTTTTAAAGATCCCAAGAAGGTCGCATCATCGCAACATCTATTTGTCGACATTGTGATGATCGACAAATCTCACGAACTGCTTAACCCGCTCTTGTATCAAATCAGACTTGTCGATCAACACGCGTTTTCACCTCATGCATGGAACTCTTTTTCCCTGCTTGGCGAGGTGTTGTTCATTGATAAAGAGAGAAAGTGCATTGACGTCGCAAATGGCATTTCCGTCACCTACCGCCATTTGATTGTCGCTTCCGGATTGGGAATCCATGACGGCCACGGCCTATCTGAAGGTTTACATGCTCTGTTTAAAGCATTGCGAGTAAGGAAAAATGTTTCTTATTCTCTTTCTTTCCCCAATATTAGCTACTCTCGATTTCAACAAGAGAGATCTCCGGGCAAACATGCCCCCATACCGAGTAAAGACTTGATAAGAGAGGTGATCAAATTGTTATCTCTCAACTCAACACAGGATTCCTCAATGACCTTAGGCATGGCACTTGCCGCTAAAGACATGCGACTCTATGAAATTCAGCTATCGAAGAAAAATGGAGGAGGCCTTTGATCGATTTTGGCGTCAACACCCTGCACTCCTTTATGCGATTTCCGCAGTCATCGGCTTTTATTCCACCGCTTTTAGCTCACTGTGGCTAGTAATCCCTTTTGTTTGTGTTTGGTGGCCTCTTGTACAGGCTTCTTGCCGTACGAGGCTTTTGCACGCTCTGATCATTATGGGAGCAATGTGCTGTTACGGAAAGGCTGCCTATCGTTTTCCTTGCCTCCCCCCGCAGGGAATAGCCGGGAGCGTTCATTTCACTATTTCTTCTTTATCTTTGTCGCAGACACTTTTCGGACAACAATGGGTATATCAAGGGAAAGCCAAGATCTTTATTCCTGATAAAGCTGAAGAGAAGACCTATTGGGGGTTATCTGCTCCCTGCCGGGTGAAGCTTGGGAAAATTCGTGCGATTCAACGTCCTCCTGCCAATTGTTCCTATGTCATCCACGGAACCTTGAAGGAATTAGGCAGAGGAAGCTATCGGCTAGATGTAGATAAGAAAGCCAAGTGGCGCTCCGTCAAGGGATCGTGGAGTTTAGGAGAATGGCGCTATCATTTAAAAACACGAGTGAAACGCTTGATCATCAACACCATGCCGAGCCGTCGTGCTGCAGAGTTTTTATGCGGCATGATCACCGGGGACTTTGAAGATCGGCTGATGCGCTACGAGTTCGGAAAAGTCGGACTTCAGCATCTCATGGCAATTTCCGGATTTCATTTTGCCTGTCTTGCAGCTTTCTTAAGCTCGCTCTTACGGTTGGTGATGCCGCGAAAAAGTTCTGTTGCGCTGCTGGTTTTCTTGTTGACACTTTACGTCTTGGTCCTTGGCTGCAGTCCTTCGGTCGTACGAGCATGGATCATGAGTGTTGTGGCTTTATCGGGCTCTGTGATAGAAAAGCAAAGTATTTCTTTAAACTCTCTAGGCATAGCGATTCTCATGGTCCTATTCTTCGATCCCGCACTTTCACTTTCTTTGGGTTTTTTATTCAGCGTGATCACGACCGCTTCCATCGTATTATGGCATCCTATCGCAAAAACATTTTTAGAAAATCATCTGATTCAACGGCGGCATCTAGAGCAAATGATGAGCATGAGTTTATTGGATCAGCACTGCTATCTTCTTCTCTCTCTTTTGCGATCATGCCTATCCTTAGCAATTGCAGTGAATCTTGTCGCACTGCCTCTGGCGCTTTATTTTTTTCAATCATTTCCTGTCCTAGGCCTTGTGTATAATGCATTCATTCCTTTTCTCGTCAGTTTCTGCATTGTCCTTTTTCTCCTCGGGGTTGCCGTCTCCGTTGTTCTCCCTTTTTTGGGATCTTTCCTGCACCACATCAACTCTGCATTGACAGATTTTATTCTCAATTGTATTTATCAGCTCCCGGTCACCGTCAATTACAGTTGGTACGTCCCGTCTTTTTCTATCTATGTTTTGCTTTCCTATCTCTGCATTGTCTTTACTGTAGGCATCTACTTTCATGTCTTTCTGGAAGATCAAAAAAAGGAAAGGGTCGATTTAATGTTTGTCTAACTCACGCCATGGGCGAATTGCGATTTTGCGATTTCGGTTGATAATGCGCAGGTACTAGTTTCACCACTCATTTAAAGCATGGTTGTTAGTGTAAAACACAGAGACACAGAGAGCACAGAGAGAAAGGACGGGGGCAGTTCTAAGCTCAAAATCCGTTTATGATTCGATGAAGGCCATCAACCAACTTTTCCTCATGAAAGTTAATCAGTAATCCAACCTGTAAATTTAGCAATCGCAAATGCGAAAGGGTCTGAGCCTTATCAACAGGATGCACTGCAGTTTTAGCTTTCAGTTCTACCACGATTAGCTTATTGATCAATAAGTCAGCTCGGAAGCCACATTCCAATTGAACTTCATCATAAAAGACAGGCACCGGTTTTTCTACTATTACGTCAAACCCCCGTTTCCTAAGCTCATACGCTAAGGTCCCAACCGCTTGTGGACTTCGATAGCAGCTCCAATAATCGCCTGTGTTAATTGGTTTGTCTGCAGGTTCTCTCTGTGTCCTCTGTGCCTCTGTGTTTCGGTCATGTGTATTTCGTTGGGTGAACTATTTTCAGCTAATGATTGAAAAGTGGCATGCCTTTATGCATCCTGTTTGTGAAAAAATAAAACCGGGAGCAAGACATGCCAATCGATGATTTTATCATAGCCATCTTTTGTTTGGTAGAGGATGAACTGAACAAAGTATTGCAAGGAAAGAAATTGCGTCAGAGAGGACGTGTTCCTAATTTGACAAATGGCGAGGTGATAACCATGGAAATTGTAGGCGAATTTTTAGGAAAAGACTGTGATAAAACAATTTGGGAGTACTTTAAGAGCCATTGGAAACACTTTTTCCCAAACATTCCTGACAGGGTGTATAGCCAAACAGTTG
>JBAUVX010000366.1:0-2758 GCA_049583465.1 Waddliaceae bacterium
ATCGTAAATGGGTCAGTATTGACTTAATACTGACCCATTTACGATCGTTCAACCGCGGGAGCTTTCGCGCAGGCTCAATCCTTCATTTTAAGCTTGACAGAGCACTAGCTTTCATTAGAGCCATGCAAAAAGATCGTCGATCATAGCTAGGAAAGTATGGACAGATTTGACGTCATTGTTGTCGGCGCCGGACCTGCAGGGGGGCAATGCGCCAGAGAATTAGCTGCTGCGGGGAAAAACGTTCTCTTAGCGGAGAGGCATCGAGACTTCACAGTCAATAACTACTCGAGCGGCGGAGCCCCTCTAGAGGTGATGGATCGATTTCAACTCCCCGAAAGTATCGTAGGCTCCTCATGGAACCGATTTGTCATGCACTCATCAAATGATTGCAATGAATGGTCCTCTCCCGAAAGAAGAGGCATCGTGGCAGACTTCGGCAAGCTCCGCGCTTTCCTTGCCAGGGAAACAGCAAACAGCGGCGGGAAGGTGCAGCTGGGTTTTACCTATCAAAAGCATGAAATGGACGACAAAGGGGTTGCCGTTTGGTTCAAAGATCAGCAATCGAATGAAAGGCGCAGGTATCACACCCGCGTTCTGGTTGATGCGACGGGCAGCGAGAGGCAGATTCTGGGTCTTCCCGATCAAAAAAACTCCTTCCCCTCAACGGGAATTGAATATCTCGTAAACGTGCAGCCTGACATCTACAAACGCTACGCTCATACTCTTTCTTTGTTTATGGGCCACCAATGGGTGTCGCAAGGATATGCTTGGATTTTTCCTATGGAACCCAACCTCTTAAAAGTAGGAATGGGCCGGTATTTTCAAAACGACCGCTTTGTTCCTCACGAAAAATCCTATCGGTATTATCTGAACCGCATGCTCGAAAAATGTTTAGGGGGCACCGATGTCTCGATTTTAGACAAACATGGTAAAACCCTCATTTACACCTACCGGCAGCAAGATCCCCATCACGATCGCTGCATTATTGCTATTGGCGATTCTGTCTCCACCCTAAACCCCTTAGCTCTAGAAGGGATTCGACACGCCATGATGAGCGGAAGAATCGCCTCCAAGCACATTCTCGACTATTTAGAGGGAACAGTGTCGAATTTTGACCGCTATGTCCAAGACATGCGGCGCTATTTTGGATGGAAATGGCGTCTTTGCGAATGGTTGATGAAGATAATCTATCGGGAACCGAAAGATGAGAAAGTCGATGCGATGCTCCGCACCTTTAAGCACTTTTCCTTTGACGACATGATGCATCTCGGTTTTGATTACCATTGGAGGCAAGCGTGTAAATTTCTCTTCCACTACAACAGATTGTCTCTCTCAGAATTTCTTAAAACCCGGGTTGTGCGGAAAACTTCTCGCAGACCGTGAAAATGTGAGAAAAGAAAATGTCTAAGCTAGAAAGAGGAAAAACTCGAATAAAAGGCTTTAGCAGTGCCGAAATGGAATTTCAGCTCCTGCGGCAGCTTGGTTCTTGTTCCTATGGGGGAGCCTCGGTGGGAGAGTGTTTAGCTGCAGCGGCCCGCATTGTCGATGGGGATCCCTCGAGCTGGGTGGATGCCTTTGCCGAGCTAGGAGAGCATGAGGAAAATGATGCTCGAAAGCGAGCAGGAAAAGGCCATTTTATCAGCGCCCGAGATCAATTTCTAAAAGCCTCTAATTCCTACCGAGCTGCGGAGTACTATACCTATAGCGATGGAGACAAACATCGAGATCTCGGCATGAAATCGAGAGAGTGTTTTCATGAGGCTATGAGCTATGCTGCCCACACTTTCGAAAGCATCCTGCTTCCCTACAAAGAGATTCAACTGCCTGTTTACTTCATGGCTCCGGATGCTGAAGCCAAGAAGAGAAAAACCTTGCTCATCGTAAGCGGCTATGACGGGACCCTGGAAGAAGAGTATTTGATGAGAGGGAAAGCGGCATTAGAGAGGGGAATGAATGTCATCCTATTTGCAGGGCCGGGACAGATGGATACCCTTCGCTATAATCCGGACACCCACTTTGAACCGGATTTTGAAAATCCTGTAAAAGTGGTTGTCGACTTTTGCGCCGCTCGTCCGGAGGTCGATTTAGAACACTTAGCACTCTTAGGCATCAGCTTTGGAGGGTACTTCGCAACCCGAGCGGCAGCCTTTGAAAAGAGGTTGACTGCTCTGATAGCCAACTCCCCCATTGTCAATCTTCACCACTACATGACGGCTTTCGCCGGGGAAGATCTTGCCAAAGTAGAAGACTTTCGCCTTGAGGATATTCCGGGCATCCCGGAGAAATGGATGTCCAAGCATGACAAAATCATGACGGCAAATTTGATCAAGCGATTCGGGCAATCGACGTTTAAGGACACGTTTGACTATCTTAATGCCTTCAACGTGGAACATGCACTGAGCAATATTCAGTGTCCATGCTTTGCCATGTTAGGTGTTGGCGAAGGAGAAGAACCGAAAAGACAGTCCCTATTTTTTTCAGAGAAAGTATCGGGCCCTGTCGATTCCTATGTATTCACCGAGCCGGAAGGGGCCGATGCTCACTGCCAAGCGGGGAATACCTCTTTTGCAGCTTCAGTTTTTTTGGATTGGCTGGAAGAACAATCGCTAAAATAACATGAGTTCGACGTAAGAAACCCCATGGGCGAATTGTTAATGCGTTATGAGACCTTCAAACTGTAAAGGCTCGTTGCCTAATTCCATATTCAGTTTGACACACACCGTATGAGCTAGCAATTTTCTCCAAAATCGAGAAGCCT
>JBAUVX010000367.1:0-7842 GCA_049583465.1 Waddliaceae bacterium
TTTTTAATTCTAAGTGGATTACAAAATCTCGATTGGTGACTACAGACCAAGCTTCGATTTTGTAACCCACTTAGAATCAAAAATCTATTGAAATCACCTCCCGCAACATGCGGAATGTGGGTTTTAATGCAGAAAATTTTTTCAACTCCGTGTTTGAGTAAGCCGCAACACAAAAAAAAAACCCTCTCTAAAGAGGGGTTTTGTCGAAGGGAGGTAGAGATGGATTGACAGCGTCTTCCAGCTAAAGTCAGCTCGCCTCGTTTGAAATTGCCTGCTCAAGCGCAGCCGGCATTGTCTGCTCGGCGGGTGCCTGCGCAACTTGCTCGGGTGCTGCTGGCCGCTTTGAAAAATACTCGATAGCCATTTTCACCGCTTTTTCCACACCATAAGAAGCCGCTGCTGATGCTAGCTGGATTCCAAGCTGTGCAGATGCCGACTCAGCATTGATAATCCCCAAAGGAACTCCTATAAAGGTTCGGGCAGTAACCTCGGAAGCTCTGCTTAAATAACGGTTGCTAAACAGATTAGCTGCTGTCCGCCCAACACTATCGATCGTACTATTGGCAATCCAAGCAGGGCCCCAGACTCTGAAGGCACCACCGGCTAGATATTTGAACCCCTGAATCGCAAGTGCTCCTGCAGCCCCTTCTACTATTGCGCTCATTTTTCACCTCCTTCTTTTGGTTGTAAATGGCAAGATTTTTACTTGAGAAATAGAATATTAGCAGAAATATATTAACGGTTTTTATAGAAAGAAATAAGATATAATAAACAGGGAAAGGCTTAAAAAAAATTCTAACACGAACGTGTGTTTACCCCCACTACCTAAGCGGGCACACTCTCAGACCCCCTTTTCTAATCGCTTTTCGAGTGCGTGCAACTCGCGGGAAAGGGCTGAGGGAAATTTGCCTCCAAAAATGACAAAATACTCTTTTAACTCTAAAACTTCTCGAGTCCAACCCTCTCGATCGACAGAAAGCAATTCCTTCAATGCACCCGGCGCGAGGGTCAGCCCCTCCAGATCCAAAGCATCCTCTGTCGGAAGGTAGCCGATAGGTGTTTGAGCAGCCGGAGCGGACCCCGAAATCCTTTCACATATCCACTTGAGAACACGGCTATTTTCTCCAAATCCGGGCCAAAGCCAATCTCCTTGATCATTTTTACGAAACCAGTTCGCATAGTAAATGCGGGGAAGTTTGGCCGGATCGCTTTTTTCTCCTATCTTCAACCAATGAGCAAAATAATCTCCCATGTGATAGCCGCAAAACGGGAGCATGGCGAAAGGATCATGACGCAATTTTCCCACCTCTCCGGCTGCCGCAGCTGTCATCTGCGAGGAAACACTAGCCCCAAGAAATGTCCCATGCTGCCAGTTGAAGGCCTCATAAATCAGTGGAACAACCGATGAGCGCCTCCCGCCGAATATAATGGCAGAGATGGGAACCCCTTCGGGATCTTCCCAAGCAGGATCCATGGTGGGGCATTGAGACGCTAAAGCGGTGAAACGGGCATTGGGATGCGCCGCCTTCTCTTCCGACCCCGGCTGCCAATCATGGCCTAACCAATTCACTAGATGTCCGGGCGGTTGTTGAGTCATGCCTTCCCACCAAACATCTCCTTCATCCGTCAAGGCAACATTAGTGAAGATGGCGTCGCGACGAAACGATAGCATAGCATTGGGGTTCGATTCCATGGACGTTCCCGGCGCCACACCAAAAAACCCCGCCTCGGGATTAATGGCATACAATCGACCATCAGGGCCAAATTTCATCCAAGCAATGTCATCTCCGATTGTCTCCACTTTCCAACCGGGAAGAGCGGGTCTCATCATCGCTAAATTTGTTTTTCCGCATGCGCTTGGAAAGGCTGCGGCAATGTAGATTTTTTCTCCTTCGGGATTCGTGATGCCCAAAATCAGCATATGTTCGGCTAGCCAACCCTCATCTCGTGCCATGACGGAGGCTATCCGCAAGGCAAAACATTTTTTCCCGAGAAGAGCATTTCCGCCATATCCGCTGCCATAGGACCGAATCTCCCGTGTTTCAGGAAAATGGACAATCGATCTGTGGTCGAGATTGCATGGCCAAGGGGAATCTTTCTCACCGGGACCGAGCGGATGGCCGACAGAATGCAAACAGGGGACAAATGCTTTGTTGGCCCCCAACACATCGAGAACCTGTTTTCCCATCCGCGTCATGATCCGCATGCTGCAGACGACATAAGGAGAGTCGGTGATTTCGACACCAATGTGTGCAATTGACGACCCTAAAGGACCCATGCTAAAGGGAATCACATAGAGGGTTCTTCCTCGCATCGCCCCTTTGAATTTCTTCAGGAGAAGTTGCCGCATCTCGGCGGGATCTTTCCAATTATTGGTAGGACCGGCATCCTCCTCTTTTTCCGAGCAAATAAAGGTAAACTCTTCAACGCGTGCGACATCCTTTGGGTTAGAACGACAAAGGCAGCTATTTGGACGGAGGGTGCTGTTGAGCTTGACGAATGTTCCCGAATCAACCATCTGCCGGCACAGAAGGTCATACTCTTCTTGGGAGCCATCGCAGAGATGAACTCGATCGGGCTCGCAAAGCTCGCGCATCTGCTCTATCCATTCGATCAACTGCGCGTGTTTTGTCCAATCCTCTAACGCCAACTTTTTACTCATCTTTCGATCCTGCAGTTGCTTGGGCGGCCATTGATGATCCTTAGCCGGGTGAAGCTTCTTTCTTCAGGTAAGCGCAAAAGTACTCAGGTAATCGCTCTTCGTTTTTTTAACTTATCCAAAAAATCTAATGCCTTTCCCGCTCCCAAACATACTGCAAGAAGAGGATTTGCAGCAACAATCACGGGAAGCCCCGTCTCTTTGATCAAAAGCTTGTCGAACCCCTTAATTAAAGCCCCTCCTCCGGCAAGAACCATTCCTGTTAGGAAGAGATCCGCCGCTAATTCAGGGGGGCATCTTTCCAGTGTCAGTTTAATGGCTTCCACAATTTGCGAGAGAGCCTCCGCCAAACATTCGCGAATTTCCACTGAATTAATCTTTTTTGTGACCGGTAAACCGGCCACCTGATCCCTTCCTCTCACCTCCATTTCCAATTCATTGCTTCCCAGTGGATATACCGAGCCGATCGTCATTTTAATTTCTTCGGCGGTACGGGGGCCGATCATGAGGTTGTAGGTGCGGCGCATATAATTGATAATGCAATCATCAAACTCGTCGCCCCCAATTCTAAGAGAACGCGATTCGACAATCCCCCCCAAGGAAATGATGGCGATTTCAGTGGTCCCTCCTCCTATATCGATGATCATATTTGCAGAAGGTTCGTGAACGGGAAGATCCACGCCAATGGCTGCGGCCATGGGTTCTTCGATGAGAATCACCTCTTGAGCACCCGCATGAAGAGCGGAATCCTCGACGGCCCGTTTTTCCACTCCGGTAATGCCCGAGGGAACGGCAATCAAAATTTTTGGTCGAAAAAGACTTCTTGCGGGAGTGACTCTTTTAATGAGCGCCTTTAACATTCCCTCTGCTACCTCGAAATCGGCAATTACCCCATCTTTCATCGGCCGGACAGCATGAATTTTCGTTGGAGTTCTCCCCAGCATGGCTTTGGCTTTGTGGCCGACAGCCAACACTTCATTAGTATTTGAATCAACAGCGACGACTGAGGGTTCGGCCAGGACAATACCCTTTCCTTTGACATAGACTAAGGTATTGGCGGTGCCAAGATCGATACCGATATCATTAGAAAATACCCCGCGAAATTTATTGAACTTTCCGAAAGCTTGCCTATACATTTTGTACAAAGCATTTTTTACATCTACAGGATGTCCTTGACTCATGATTTCTTTCCAATTTCTATGTTTGCAATAATTCCAGTACCTCTTCCCAAGTGAGCTTTGCAATGGCTTCCTCATCCGTCGTCAGCACTTTTTGTACTAAACCTTTTTTACGATCTTGGAGCTCGAGAATTTTTTCTTCAATGGTTCCAAGGGTAATGAGCTTATAAGAAGAGACAGAATTTTTTTGACCAATGCGATGGACACGATCGGTAGCCTGATTTTCAACAGCCGGATTCCACCACATGTCGTAATGAATGACAGTGTCGGCGCCGACAAGGTTCAACCCCGATCCTCCTGCTTTGAGCGAGACGAGAAAGACGGGAACATTTCTGTCGTCATTAAATCGATTGACAATATCGAGACGATTTTTTGATGAACCATCCAAATACTCAAAGCGAATCCCTTTGGCTTGCAAATCTTTTCGCATAATTTGCAGCATCCGCGTATATTGACTAAAGATGACAGTCTTATGCTTACTTTCGATTAGTGTTTGGATCAGCTCAAGCAGCATGTCATATTTTGCCGAATCACCCTCTTCCGGTTTTTCTTTGGCAAAAATGGCCGGATGACAACAGATTTGTTTGAGTCGTGTCAACGTTGCCAACACATGGATTTGAATTTTGTCAAATCCTTCCTTTTTAACAAGTTTCGCCAGCTCTTTGCGAGCAGAACGTGCATAGGAACGGTAGAGTCTCTTTTGTTCTTCCGAAAGATGGCAGTGATAAATAATTTCCGAGACGGGCGGAAGCTCGGAGAGAACATCTTTTTTCATCCGCCGCAGAATAAAAGGGCCGACTTTTCTTCGCAATGTCTCAAGGCACGAGCGATCTTTTCCTTGAGTGGAGCTTCGAATGTATTTTTCAAGAAACCTGTCGTAGGAACTGAGAAAACCGGGCATCAAAAAGTCGAATAAACTCCATAACTCCTCAAGAGAATTTTCAATGGGAGTGCCGGTGAGAATTAATCGATGGGAACATTGGAGGATTTTCACCGATTTTGCATTGCGGGTGCTCCGATTTTTGATGTGCTGAGCTTCATCGAGGATGACATAGCCGAATTGGATGTTTTTGTACAGCTCTATGTCCTTTTGCAAGAGGCTATAAGAGGTAATGATCACATCACAATTTTCTGCTTCAGCCAGAAGTTTTTTCCGTTGCGGCGGTGTTCCATCAATGGGGAGGGCTTTAAGTTTAGGATTGAACTTCGACACCTCCTCTTTCCAATTGTGCACGAGGGAAGTAGGACAGACGACAAGAGAGACATTGCCGGATTGATCCTCTTTGTATTGCGTTAACGAAACAATGGCTTGCAAGGTTTTCCCCAACCCCATGTCATCCGCTAAAATCCCATTGAGATGCATTTCTCGAAGGCGCTCAAGCCAGTGGGATCCTTCCTCTTGATATTTTCTCAGCTTTGCGTTGATATCGCTTGGAATTTTCCTTGGGGATTGCGTGTGAGAGCCCAGCATTTGTTGTTGGATCTCCTTTAACTTTTTGCTCATCGAAAAGGTAAAGGGGAGACCTTTAAATTGGGAAGGATCAATACTCGCCAGACTCCACGTGGGGCGTTTTTCCGTATGATTATCAAGCCGATTGATTCCCAGCTCGTCAAAGATTTGCACAATAGAGGCAAGCTTTTCCAGGTCCAATACTAAGATTTTATTGATTGTCGAGCTGCTTTTCTTCTTGCGCTCTTTATGCATTCGTGAAAGCTCGATAAATGCCCGTTTCGAGACCACGCACTCCCACAACAAGTCGACCGTCACCCCGTTGAGATGTCCGTCGACAACAAGGTCCACTTCAAACGCATCAATGAATTTTGTTTCTTTTAGCTTCAGGTTGAATGTTGTCTCGTCGTATAAAAATTGGTCCAAAAGATTTTCCGGGCAATTAAATTTCACCCTTTTTTGCGCTTGCGGAATGACCTCCGTCATGAATTCGACAATCTTCCTCTCTGACTTAACGCAAAACACTCCTTGTTTACTGTCGAAGACAAAGTCTTGAAACAGTTCCTCGATTATTTTCCTTTCCTGGGAAAGATTGCGAGCAATGATTCCTTCTGAAGAGACGAAAACATTGAGATCTTCAGCATGCAGTTGACTGTGAGCTGCCGGAACTTTGTTATTATCGTAGATAAAGTAGAGCGAGGCCTCAAGTTCTCCATTCAAGTAGTGGATATTGCACTCAGCTTCCAATCTTCCCGTATAAGGAAGCGTCACAAAGCGATCGATGTTCTCTTGGTTGGCTACCTCTGCAAAACGCATCAGCTCGGGTAATGCGTTTTCAACAAAGGTCCCAAACAGAGGCTCCGGAATGGTAATTTCTCGGATCGATGAGAGATTTCCTAGATGATTTCTTCGGATGTGGGGTTCAAACCGATAATAGGTATTCTGATAAATCATTCCCGGGCTTGTACATTCAAAAAGCCGGGCCTCCTCGAGGATGGTAATGATTTTGTCTTCAACGACAATTGTCGGATTAAGAAGGATTTTCGGTGCGGGAGCTTCGAGATATTCCAGCTCTACCCTTAACAGAGCGGGGGAGTTGGAAAAGCGCAGAGGTTCTTCTAAAGACCCGCAGAATAGTCCCGGCAGAGTCGGATCATGCGGCTCTCTCCCCTCTCTTGCCTCACCCCCCGCTGCCTTCTGATGTGCGAGCGCTAAGATCATTCCAAAGGCTTCGCCGTCGATCTGTGCATTACGAGGGTTGTGTTCTTCTTTTGCCTGCGAGTGGCGCACGTGATCAATCAACATTTTTAAGATTGCAGTGGTTTCCTTTCCGAAAGACAATAAGGAAAAATTAAAGCGTTTGCTTCCGATATAGATGGATTCAGCATAGTTGATGGCTTCCAAAAATTTCTTCACATTCGGAATGTTCAGCGGTTTAGAACGGTAGGGTAATCGAAGTGCAAGCTGAATGTCCTGATGGAAAGAAACATTTGCTGTCGGTTCTGAAGGATGGGAGAAAATGATCAATAATTCGCCGCTGTCTTGGGAAAGATTCTCCTCGGGAAGAAAAAAAGGAGATTTTCCCAGCATTTCCGATGCGCACACATATTCTTGCAGCATTTCTTTTTGTTCTTTCTTACCTCGGCGTGCCACCTCCTTCGTCTCCGCCTCTTTAAATGTTTCGCGGAGAGTCGCTTTTTCCTTGGCATCGATCTCACTGGATTTTTCGATATTTGCCTCTTTAGAGTATTCGACGACGAGCTTATCTAAATACTCTTCGAGATAAAAGATAACGGCTGCTAAATGCTGGCAATCATAGGTGTAGGTGCAATTACAGTCTGAATCCATGATCGTCGAGTCTTGGCGATCCATTTCTATTTCACATTCGTAGGAGTGATCAAAATTTCCCAGCACCTTACAACTTAAACGGACGCTTTGCGCTGTGAGATGCAAAATTTTTGCGGAAAGAACAACTTTTTTTTCGTACAACTCCCGACCTTCTTTCAAGATGGAGGGAGAGAAGTCCTTTTTCAACGTTCGAAAGTTCAGCATTTTCTCTACGACTTTATCATTTCAGAAGGCAAAAAATGATGAGTTAGGCTCGTCAAACTGAATCATATACACCCCATGAGAATATTGTCATTAGAAAAATCCAACGGGATCTATATTCTCCCGATCAACACAAAAAGAGGCAGCAACGGCAAGAAAATGGAGGCTTGCCCGGGAGAGGATTTCCCGGAATGGAATCGTTGTAGATCAAAAGGGGCCCCATGATCAGCCTACCATTTTTTCCAAACACTCATTGATATATGAGTTTAGGCTGATTTTTTGTTGACGAGCCAAAGCCGCAAGCTTTGCATGAAGGTCTCTCTTCATGCGAAGGTTGAGTTTTCGTCATCAATAGAATCCTTAAAAGCAGTTTCCAACTCTTCTACGTTAGTTCCTTGAAAAGTAATAATTGACCCCATGGGCGAATTGTTAATGCGTTATGAGACCTTCAAACTGTAAAGGCTCGTTGCCTAATTCCATATTCAGTTTGACACACACCGTATGAG
>JBAUVX010000368.1:0-4896 GCA_049583465.1 Waddliaceae bacterium
TCTTTTTAATTCTAAGTGGATTACAAAATCTCGATTGGTGACTACAGACCAAGCTTCGATTTTGTAACCCACTTAGAATCAAAAATCTATTGAAATCACCTCCCGCAACATGCGGAATGTGGGTTAAAATAACAGCAATCGCTGCAGTGGAACATCTGTTGTTACAGATGGGAGGAGTTGATCACTCCATTGCTCCTTAAATCCCAAGCCGCATGCAAGCGACGAGGCGGGCAGTTGTGAAAGAAAGCGATCGTAATATCCCTTTCCATAGCCCAAACGGTGAAACAACGCATCAAAAGCAAGCCCGGGAACCAAAACAAAAGAGGTGTCGGCCGCGTGAATTTGTTGGCACATGGAGGGGATCGGTTCTAAAATTCCCCAAGAGTTGCCCGCCAATTGCTTCGCCGGATGGCTGACAAGGAAAATGTTCAGATGCTTGCCGGCTGCTTTGGGAAGAAGCAGCTTGCCCATCTCGGCGAGTCGTTGATTGAGCCCCCACGTATCAAACTCATCGGCAACACTTGCGTAGCTCAAGACATGCCTATGCTGTTCCACAATCGCCATTAATGGAGTCATAGCCTCCAACGGCGCCTCTTCTTTCCGCCTCCGGCAGAGCTCTTGCCGCCGCTGCCTCCAAACTGTCCTCAGGAGCTTTTTTTCTTGCATCATAACCCCAACGGAGAACCTTCTTGCGTCATCCCAACCCCGCAGGAGAACCTTCGTTATACTTGACTTTGTGGACAAAACCCCCTTCGGGATTAAAGATGGTGGCCACCCCTTTTCCATCTTTGACAAGGCTCATCGGATGTTTTTCCCCTCTTCGATAATACTCCCCTTTGATGAGTTTGTCATGATCATATTCCTCCAATAGCATCAAATTTCCATCTCGATACCATGCCAGCGAAAGGCCGTTTTTTTCGTTGCTGCACATTTCTCGTTTACTCTCTTGCGCCCCATTGTCATACCATGTTTTTACCACTCCTTGGATTTTACCCTCGTACCAGTTAATCGAAAGTTTCGCTAGATGGCGAAGATGGGGATCGCTGTGATATTCGATTTCCTCTCCATGTTTTTTGTCATTTTTGACATGAAAGGTGCGAATAAGTTTTTGATCGGTTCCGAAAATTTTTACGATTCCTTCGGGAATACCGTGCTGATATTCATGAAGTTCAGTAACAGCTGTTTTACCGAAAATGGCACGATAGCCCGCCCCTTGATCAACTTCAGAAATGAGTTTTCCGCTCTGATCGTAGTACCGCCCCCTTGTTAGAGTCTCGTGGGAATACTCTTCTTCCGATGCCGGTTGATCGGCATTCCAGTAACGGTGGAATACACCATGTTTCATTCCCTTAACATAGGAGGTTTTTTGCAAGAGGACCCCATTGCTGAGATAGGTCTCCGATACCCCGTCGATTTCATCATCGACGTAGGGAATGCGCCTCCATAAGCTTCCATTGGGGTGGTAGTAAAAAGAATCCCCCTGCAATTTCCCTTTTTCATAGGTGATGTCGGCGATTAAGTTCTCCTCTTCATCCCAGACAAAGGCATGATCGTCAAAAATCCACGTAGTTTCTGAAGAGGAATCAATGTCGGGGTCCCCTCCAATGACTCTCCCTGTGAGTTTAATTTTCCCACTCTCATGCCATTCTTTGTATTGACCAAAAGCCCGGGAATTGACAATTTCTAAAAACTGTTTGGGCTGCCCGTTCGGATGATAGCTGGAGACATAAGCGTAGATGTTGCTCTGTTCATCCCGATTGTGGACCCGCAGAATTTTTTGATAGGGTTGGGGAGAAAGAAAGTCCATTCCTTCATATTGCTTTAACCTCTCCTCATTGCTAAAGGTTTCTGTCATCCCATTGCGATCAATGAGGCTAATGCTTTTTAGGGGCATCGCCTGCCCTATCCGACAGGAGGAGGAGGCACATCCAACAAGCACAAGAAAAGGGGAGAAAAAAAGACAATTGAGAAAAATGCGCAGATTAACAATCATGAAAATTCTCGTTTTAATAGCTTCATGTTTAGAAGAAAAACCTCGTTATTTTCATAAGATTTTTTCTTATCTAACTTTAAATCCAAAATGATCAGCTGAGGACGGTTGGGTCCCGGTTTAAAAAGACCAATGGCTTCTCCCTCCACCAAAGATAATATCTCTTTAAGATCGGCGGCATTCACTTCAACAGGATGAACAAGATCTGCCGTGATTTCCTGAAAAGAAGGATACGCCTGCACATTTCCTTCGGAAAATAACAGAGTATTACCCGAACCCGTTAAAAAATCTAACCGGTTTTTGATGGCTTCACCTCCGGCAAAATACTTGTCGTTCACAAGCTTCTCCAGCATTTCCACTTCAAGCTCTAAAAACGAAAGTGTTTCCAAGTGTTTATCGATGTAAAAGTGGTCTGAATGTTTGTAGTGTTCTTGCACCGCAAGGTTGACAGCTTGCTTGGACTCTTGGTTATACGCCAGCTGCTGCATATGATAAAGACTTTGCTCTAATTCTTCCATCGCCCGCTTTTTCGACAAGAAATTCATCGCAACAAATACCAATGGAAGCAGCCCGGCAATCATCAGATAGAGAATCAAGCGTGTCTTTGGAATATGGCTTAACATGGGATCGTCATCGTTTTTTTGTTGTTGGATACCGGGTTTTATCTTGTAGGAAAAAAGAGGCGCGATACTTACCTCTTTCACTATTCCACTTCACCTCTTCTTTTGAATCGACATACTCATTTGAAGCTAAGAGAAGATCGTGAAATTCACGGGCATAGCGAGGGATCGGCGTAGAAAACTCGAGCTCTATCTTCACCTGATATCGTTCCTTCATCTTATTCTGTTGCGGCCTTTTGACGACTTTGTAGTGAAAACCTTCTAATTGAATTCTCGGCTTTCCCGTTGCCGTCTGTCGACTTTCACCGACGATGTGAGGATGTGTGCTCAACCAAGCAAGAACGTCGCTCACTCGCGGAGTATTGGGAAGCAAAGGGAAGGTATTCGGGGTTTTTTGCATCTCTTTCTCTAGAGCATTAAGTCGTGCTCTAAGGTCTTGAGCTGTTAAACTCCTGATGTCAAAACCTGTTTCACTTTCCGGAAAATCTTCATCGATTTCCTTCTTTTGAAATTGAGATTCAAACTCGTTAAAAGGTTTTTGCATAAACGCTAAAAGATTGAGATACTCTTTCTTCACCCCATCTTCTTGATTTGCAATCATGGCATTGCCAAGCAGGAAAAGAGTAAAAGCCAGAACACAGCATAAAACCAGGTAGGCTGCCATGGCCTTCTTAATCCGCTTCCAAGGAAAAGGATAGGTAAATTCTTTTTGTCGGAAGTTGATGGAATCAGTTGATCGAGGGAGAGAGGCAAGCCCCATTCCAATCGGCACAGCATAGGTTTGCAGGGCTTTTGGATCCAAAGGAAAACGGGGATTCGTTTCGGGGAAAATGAGCGTTTTTTTCCCATTTTTACACAACACCTCCGGTAGATGATCGATCGTGCTTCCTTCTCCGGTGAGGAAAATTTCTTGGATATCCCGGTCTTCTATCTGTTTGACAAGGGCAAAGAAAAACCGCGTCAGTTCCTTCTCCAGTTTCTCTACTCTCTGAAAAAGGCGGGGCGAAGAGTCTTTGGCGACAGCGGAAAAGTTTAGAGAAAATATCTGTTGACGGGACTTTGTTTTCGACAGTTTCGCATCGGCAGCGAAGGCTTCGATGAGGCTCAAGAGCCCTATCGGCGAGGCTTGAGAAGCAAGAAGCTTTCCTTGCTTAACGAGAATGCACGTGGTTTCTTCCATCCCTAAGTGAAGGACAAAGTGTTCTTTTTTTGAGGGAGAAAAGAGTTGGGAAAAGGAGGCTAAAGCACTGGAGGCGCATCCCACCACCTCGGGTTCAACGGAAACCGCTTTCCATTGTTCCAAATGTTGAGAAAGGTGATCGGTGCGAACAGCTAGCACCGACAGCAATGATCCTCCTTTTCTTTTTTCTAGAATCACGCTATCGATGATTCCCTTTTCGACCGGATAAGGAAGGAGCGGTTCTGCTTGAAAATCCAAAACGGCATCAATATCGCGTTCTTTACTCAAGGGTATCTCGAGTTTCCTCACAAGAACGTCTGAAGCGGGCAGGGATGTGGCAACCAGGCTTTTTTTAGCCAAAGAAAAAAAAAGTTTCTCATCGCGATCTTTGTCAAGCGGCTTTACATGATGGGAAAAGTCCTTTTCTTGGTCGATATTGACGGCAACAATACGATCCAACATCGGTTTCCCTTTTCGAAAAGCCAGAGCAGCCCCTTTTAGTTGGTATGGATCGAGCTCCAGCCCTAATGTATGCGATGCCGTTGGCTTATCTTTCATTATACAACGTAATTTCTACAAGTTGATAGGGATAGAATGATACCATAACACGGGTTTTGGACAAAAAAATGAAATGGATTTTTCAGGAATTTTTCCCCTATTTGGATTTTACCGCCCCTTGTCTTTGTTTGGTGTTGATTGCTTCAGTAAGCAACATCTGAACCCCAGTGCTCTGTCAACTTAATTGTGATATGTGCCTGCAGCGATCTTCGGCGGCCCGGCGTAACGTTCGACCTTGAAAACTTTTTTAAGTTTCCTGCGGTCTCCTAAATAACTCCCCTCATGCTCGCCTCCATCATCCTCTGCTGGAGTTGTTTTTTTCTGTAATTGACGCCATGGGTGAATTGCGATTTTGCGATTTCGGTTGATAATGCGCAGGTACTAGTTTCACCACTCATTTAAAGCATGGTTGTTAGTATAAAACGGAAGTTCCGCGGTTTTTTGCGGCAAAATCTTTCTTAAATCACTAACAATGAATTTGATAATCGTGTTTTTTTTGGGAAAATGCGTGTCCACTAATTTTTTATTAAAATTTTCATAAAAATATC
>JBAUVX010000369.1:0-7915 GCA_049583465.1 Waddliaceae bacterium
TCCTTTCTCTCTGTGCTCTCTGTGTCTCTGTGTTTTACACTAACAACCATGCTTTAAATGAGTGGTGAAACTAGTACCTGCGCATTATCAACCGAAATCGCAAAATCGCAATTCGCCCATGGCGTAACCTAGTTATATTATAGTAGTCAAAGGTCTAAAAACACCCAAAATGTCGGCAAGAACAAAGTTTTGTAGGAATATAAAGAATGTGTTCAAACGGCATCGTTCACAGCCAATAGATAGGGTAATCTATTTGATCAATCCCATATTGAGAGATTGGGTGGAAAAGAAAATTAGACGGCACCTAATGAAAGCTGGAAAAGTAAGGGGTTTTGGCTGGAGTAGATGGGATAGACAATGAGTATATCAAACTCTGGGATTATACTCAGACTATAAAATAAGATACGACCAAGAGTCTTAAGTCGATTCAGTTGATAGGCCACATAAACTTTGGTGCGAAGAGAACATCCTCACTTGCCCGTCATCATAGTTGAGGATGCATTATCATCTAATGGGCCGCATTTGAAGCTTCTCCAAGAATTGGATATGAATTCCATACTGTAGTAAAACTCGATGGGAATAAAGCTTTGTTTGATTGGGTTCGTAGTTTTGAATGGGGAAAAGTCATTGTTGGAATAAAATGCGCATTTATGCTAATCTCCTTTAAAATTAAACAATAAAAAAAGGAGTTTGGAAATGAAAAAATTAATTACTATTTTCCTGTCTTTGATCATGATCACTATGTTAGTAAATGTTGCTGTAGCAGCACAAGAGGATTCGTCAGCATTACAGTGTCCCGAAGGCTGGGGGACTATTTTTTTTCAAGAAAATCACGATGACGTCTCAAATTCCTCTCTACTTATTTGTACAAAAAACTGTGGAGATGAGTCAGATACCAATGAATTAATGACTCATTTGCTTCTTGAAAGGGATGGTGAAATCACAAGATATAATCTGACCTTAAGTCCCGGATGTGCTTCTTCTCCTCAACGGATTCTTCTCGGAGCTATGTCGGGTTTACAGTTGTCTCTGGATGGGGAATCTGAATTGTTTAAAAAAGTTTTTGCAGAGATTTCTTTTGATTTATCTCACTACTCAGACGTTGAGCTTGAAGATGTTATACAAACTTTCCTGTCTTCTGAAACAATTGAAGACTTCAAACGCTTCAGAAAGCCTATGCTTAACCTGAATGTCGATATTTGTCATCATCTTGGGCAAGACAAAGAGAGTTTTACATTAACAGTAAAAGAATACTTGCCTCTTTGGGCGAAAATTTCTAATGAAAGGATCTCGTGTTTCCTTAACAAGTCTAGGAGCTCGCTAATTGTAAAGGCATTCATGGAAAGGGTGCCACACCTTGAGGAATCAATTAAAAAAGTATTTGGTTCCAATGAAGTAGGATCCTAAAGCCATTCTATACCCAAACAAATCCAATTCTTAAGTTTGTTTGGGTATAATGAACCTAAAGATCCAAAAAATCGCCTGAAAAGCGTTTAGTGAGATAGGTTCATACCCAACCCGGAGTTATTCGATTCCGGATGTACAAGATAAGCATCGGGAGAGTTTTGGCGAAAAAAAAGCCGGTCTCCCGATTCGATGCCATGAGCTTCAAACCACCCTTTTTCCATCTCCAAGGCGTAGCAAGCATCAAAGGAAGAGGTAACGAGCCTTTCGGCAAAAAACTCAACACTCTTAATGTGCGGATAAGCCCTTAACTCCCTAATCTCTCGAATGACATGCGACTCATCTAAAAAGGCAACGGATAAGTCGATCAAACAATTCAACATCCAGAGGGAAATTTTCTGCGGATGGGTAAAAACAAACAGCATGCCGTGATTTTCGGGCAGTCTGGGGCGAAACATAAGCCCTTCAGCCCTTTCGCTAGGAGTGACCGCATATTCAAGAGTCAATGAGGTAATTTCCTTTCCCATTGCCGATGTGGACATGCCGATGACAAGAGCCAGGAGTATAGGCTTCCCAAGACTCCAGAGTAGACGCTTCCATTGTGTGATCATGATCGGCTCTTCAGATCCTGTTTTGCGATGAGTTCTTTCAGGTATTTCCCCGTCCATGAGGCAGGGTGTGCTGCGATTTCTTCCGGCCTCCCTGCGCACACCACCTCCCCTCCCTTGTCTCCGGAGTCAGGACCCAGATCGATGACATAATCGGCATTCTTTATGACATCGAGATGGTGCTCGACGACGACCATCGTGTTTCCTTTGTCAATCAACCGATGAAACACCTGCAAAAGCTGAGAGATATCGTCATGATGGAGTCCGGTCGTCGGCTCGTCGAGCAAATAGAGAGTCTTTCCCGTTGAACGTTTGGCTAGCTCTCGGCTGAGTTTAATTCGTTGAGCTTCCCCGCCGGATAAGCTCGCCATTTCCTGTCCCAGTTTTAAATAGCCCAGACCGACTGAAATCAACGTGTCGAGGATCCTGGCAATGCGCGGGTGATGTTCAAAGGCCTTTTTTGCTTCGTCGACGGTCGTGTCAAGGTATTCTCCTAGGTTTTTTCCCTTATAGGCCGCCTCTAAGCTTACAGGGTTTAACCGCAATCCCCGGCACTCTTCGCAGACGACTTTGACGGGAGGGAGAAAGTACATGTCAACTCGATTATATCCAAGTCCCCAGCAATGGGTACACATCCCTTTTCGATGATTATAGCTAAAATGCCTCGGTTGAAGCCCTCGGGCTCTTGCGAGAGGAATCGTAGAAAAAAACTCGCGGATCGGCGTGAGAACATCGACGTAAGTGCACACATCCGACCGAATCGTATGTCCGATAGGATTTTGATCGATCACAAGCAATTTGTCCAGCTGGGCAATCCCTTTGATCACCCCTTTCCCATTTAACTGCACCTCATCTTCCGATAAAATCCCTCGTTGGATTCCCGGCTGAAGAACATGTTGGAGAAGAGTGGATTTTCCCGACCCGGAAACTCCCGTCAAGCAGGTGAGCGTTCCTAAAGGGATGTTAATCGTCAAATTCTTTAAATTATGAACGTTGGCATCTTGAACAGTAAGCTCTCCTTGCGCGAGAGGGCGGCGGCGCTCGGGCATGGGAATGGTTCGCCGGCCGGAGAGATAGGCTCCCGTCAAAGATTTTCGATTTCGGAGAATTTGTTGAAAGGTTCCCTTGGCTGTGATATGTCCTCCCCGGTCGCCCGAGTGGGGGCCGAAGTCGAGGATATAGTCTGCAGTGGCTATAGTGAGGGGGTCATGTTCGACCATGAGCATCGTATTGCCGAGATCCTTGAGATGTTTAAGCGCTCGGTTGAGGCGATCATTATCTCGAGGGTGCAGTCCAATAGTCGGCTCATCGAGTACATACAGGACGCCGGTAAGGCCGCTGCCAAGCTGGCGGGCAAGACGAATCCGTTGTGCTTCGCCGCCGCTTAAGGTAGGGGCTCTCCTATCTAATGAAAGGTAATCGAGTCCCATCTCGCAAAGAAATTGGAGACGATGGAGAAGCTGCTGCTTGATCTCTTCCAAAAAGGGAGCCTCGCGAGGAGGAAGTTGGAGATTTTTAAAGAACAGTCGGGATTGGTCGACCGGAAGTCGACACAGGTCGCTGATCGATTTATTTTCGATCGTGACATTTCGTGCGAGAGGGTTGAGCCGAGATCCTTGGCAAGAAAGACAGGTGAGTTCGTGCAGTAAAGGAATAATTGGCTGTCTTTTTTCGTTTTTTGCGCTTCTTCCCGCCTTTGCAAGGACCTGATTAACGCCGACCCAACGGAACCGGTATCCTTCCCCGCTTTTGTACCATTGTGTTGGGGGAGATCCATTCATCAGAAACTGCAGGTGTGCGGTGGGAAGATCGCAAAGAGAAGAATAAGGATCGATCCCTTCTTGTTTCATCAGATTCTCGAAGCGGCCCATCACATCGGCATTGGCTTTCTCTTGCCAGAGAAGGTGGATTAACTCCATTGCGGAATAGTCCATGATTTCCGCATTTTCCACGAGGTTGGCTCCATACTGGTATCCCAATCCTATGCAATCGGGGCACATCCCCTCTGCGGAGTTAAAAGCGAAGGTATGGTGGGTAATTTCCGGATAGGATTTTCCTGTGCTTTCAACAGCAAACGAAAGATTGAACAAAACATCACTGCTGCCGCGAACGATGACCAGCTTATTCCCGCCGATGGAGGCGGCATTTTCGACAGCTTCGAAGAGGCGATGCCGGATGGTCGATTTGACCACAAGCCGATCAATGACGAGGAATAAAGCGTTTTTCCTTTTTCGGTCAAAGGGAAGGTTTTCTTGATCCAAAGCATAGTAGCCCCCATTGAGCCTGATCCTGACAAAGCCCTGTCGACGGAGTCGAGAGACAATGGCATAAAAAGGCTCGTTTTTTCCCGTCTGAATGGGGGCGAGAACCTGGATCCTCTCTCCCTGGGGATAGCTCAGGATCCGATCGACAACATGGTCTTTGCTAATCGCTTGGATTACCTCGCCTGTTTCAGGGCAGTGGGGAATGCCCATCCTCGCATAGAGAAGACGGAGGTAGTCGTAAATTTCTGTCATCGTCCCTATCGTACTTCGAGGATTGCCGGCGTGTGCTTTTTGCTCAATCGCAATTGCCGGAGAGAGCCCTTCGACATGGCCTACCTTGGGTTTAGGCATTTGCCTCACAAATTGCCGGGCATAAGGGGACAATGATTCGATATATCGCCGCTGTCCTTCAGCGTAGACAGTATCAAATGCCAACGAACTTTTCCCTGACCCCGAAGGCCCTGTGCAAATGGTCAGCTTATCTCGAGGAATCGCGACATCCAGATGTTTCAAATTATTTTGCCGCGCCCCTTCCACGGTAATTTGATGAATAGCGCCCGATTCCCGCTGCCGTTTCTTTTTTCGGTTTTCCGCCGACTTTCTTAGTGCAGCTTCGATTTTAGCCGGAATATCCGGATAAAGCACTTCCTTGACAGCCGCTCCCGTTGGAGTATCGAGCTTTGCAATACTCTCGGGAGTCCCATTGGCAATCACCTTTCCCCCTTCTTCTCCACCTTCCGGGCCGAGGTCAATGATCCAATCTGCAGTTTTGACGATGTCCATATTGTGCTCGATCATCAGAACAGTATTGCCTCTGTCAACGAGCTCGTGCAAGACCTCTAAGAGATGCTTGATGTCGTGAAAATGGAGCCCGGTGGTGGGTTCATCGAGAATGTACAGCGTGTTTCCCGTTGCAGGACGGACGAGTTCTTTTGCTAGTTTGACCCGCTGGGCCTCTCCTCCTGAAAGTGTTGTGGAAAACTGCCCCAGCTTAATGTATTCCATGCCTACTCTTTTAAGTGTTTCCAGCTTGTGTTTAATCGAGGGAAGATGTTGAAAATGCAGGAGCGCTTCAGCCACTTCCATTTCGAGAACATCGTAGATGTTTTTTCCTTTGTACATGACAGAAAGGGTATCGGAGTCAAAGCGTTTCGTTTTGCAAAGAGAGCAGTCGACCCATGCGTCTTCCATAAAGTCCATGTCGATTTTGATCATGCCCATCCCTCCGCACTGGGCGCAGGACCCTTCTTTCACATTGAAACTAAAACGACCCGGCTGCCATCCGCGCGCGCGGCTTTCGGGAAGTTGGGAAAAAAGATCGCGAATCTCATCAAACAATTTGATATAGGTCGCCGGATTGGAACGGGGGTTTCTTCCAATAGGGGATTGGTCGATGGCAATCACTTTGTCAATCTTCTCCATCCCTTTGATCGTTCGAAAAGCACCAACGGCATGTTCGGCACGATGGAGATGATTGGCTAATGCGGGATAGAAGGTTTCTGTGATGAGCGAGGATTTTCCCGACCCCGACACCCCGGTGATGGCGACGAAAAGACCCAATGGAATCTTGACATTGACGTTTTTGAGGTTATGATGGGAAGCTCCTCTTATCTCAAGAGCATCTTTAGACGGGCGGCGCCGTTTTTTGGGGATCGGAATGACCTGTTTCCCCGTCAAGTAGCTTGCTGTGATCGAATGAGGATTTTTTAGGAGGGAGGCGTGTGTGCCGTTGACGAGAATATTCCCTCCCCGTGCTCCGGCTCCCGGACCAAAATCGATCACCCTGTCGGCTTCCCAGATGGTTTCTTCATCGTGTTCCACGACAATCACGGTGTTCCCCATATCACGGAGATGTTTGAGCGTGCGGATCAGCCGTTTATTGTCTCGGTGATGTAAACCTATAGAAGGTTCGTCCAGGATGTACGTAATCCCAACCAGGCCGCAACCGATTTGCGAGGCAAGACGAACACGTTGGGCTTCACCTCCTGATAACGTTGGAGCTGTTCTGTTAAGAGTAAGATAATGCAGCCCCACCTCCATAAGAAAATGGAGGCGTTCGATAATTTCTTTCAGCAGCTCTTCGGCGATCAGCGCCTCTTGCGGAGAGAGCTTGAGCCGGCGGAGAAAGGCATGACACTCGCCGACTGTCATCGCTGTCAGTTCGGGAAGGCGCTCTCCTTGGAGCAACGTTGCTGCGGGGTAGGGTTTAATGCGGTCCCCACGGCACTCAGGGCATATTTGTTCTTTCATCAACTTTTGCATGTTTTTCCGATAGCGATCGCTTTTTGCCTCCTCATAGCGATGACGCCCCTCGTAAAGAACGCCGCGCCAACGGACGAGGTCTATCCAAACTGCGCCTGTTCTGGGATGCACAAAACGCATACGGGTCCATTTTTTTTTGGTCCCATAGAGGAAAACCTGTTTGGCTTCGTCGGAGAGTTCTTTCCATGGTGTGTTGACGCTGAAATGATGGAGAGCTGCTAAATTATCGTAGATGTTTCCGTAGCGGACTGTTGTATACGAGCTGGCAATCGAACAGCAATCTTCAGAGATGCTTCGGCTCGGGTCGATCACTTTATCGAGATCAAACTCGATGACCACTCCCATCCCGTGGCATCGGGTGCACATGCCCGAGAAGCTGTTGAAAGAGAAATCTTGCGGTTCTAAGGAGGTGTAGGAAAGTCCCGATTTGGGAGAATAGGCGTAGCGGGAAAACAGCGTTTCTTCTCCTGTCTCCACGTTCAGAACACTGCAAACACCGTTTCCCAGTTCCAAAGCCGACGTCATCGACTCTGCAAGACGGGAGGCATTCTCTTTTTTAACAACAGTTCGATCAATGACCACATCGATCGTATGGGCTAAGGCTCCATCTAATGCGAGCTTTTCTCCAATGTTGACAAAATGACCGTCAACTCTAGCGCGCATAAATCCTTTACGCATGAGTTCCAGAAAATCTTCTTTGAATTCTCCTTTTTTTTCTTTGGCATAAGGAGACAGAATCATAAGCTTTGTCTCTTTCGGCATGTTTTGTACTGTCTTAATCATCCGCTCTTGACTTTGAGGAGTCACTACCTCCCCGCTGACAGGGCAGTGGGCTTCTCCCACTCGCGTATAAAGAACGCGTAGGTAGTCGTAGATCTCTGTCATGGTTCCGACGGTCGAGCGGGGGTTGCGTCCTGCAGATTTTTGTTCGATAGAAATCGTCGGTGAAATCCCTGAAGCCATCTCAAGATCGGGCTTTGCCATCTCTCCTAGCTGCCGTTTGGCAAAGGTTGACAGCGACTCTACATAGCGACGCTGCCCTTCGACGTAAAGGGTATCAAAAGCTAAGGAAGATTTTCCCGATCCCGAGACTCCCGTGAATACGATCAACTCATTGGTATCCACAGTGAAATCGACAGATTTTAGGTTATGAACCTTAACCTTTTTTACAATTATTTTGCGGCGATTAGGCGGATTCTGTTGCATAAGCAGACATGTTTAAAAAGTCTAACAAGAAGAGAAAAACTCGTGCAGCGGCGAGCAAAGATCTAGGCGATGCGTTCCTGAAAAGCATGTGTCGAATAAATTGTAGCTGGAGAGTGCTTTTTGAGGCAATATCAAAAGCTCTTACGCAAATCCGGTTCTTTTGTAATCAGA
>JBAUVX010000370.1:0-1560 GCA_049583465.1 Waddliaceae bacterium
ACGTTGTTCAGCCGCTTGAGCGAGGTACAGAATGTGGAGCTTCAACTAAAAGGGTTTGTCTTGAATATGATGACCAAAATAGGAATGCCATCCGGCTGCATGATCTAAGATAGGGAGTAATCGTAAATTAGAACGATTTTTTGAAATTTTCCCCTGGGAGAAATATCACGTTGCGCCTACATTAGGGATTCGTTTTTTTGACAAAATGTATACAATATTGTATACTAATGTGTAACAAAAGAGGTTAAAAAAATGGCTCAAACATCAAGAATTTCAAGACGCAGCAATTCGATCATCAAGGAAATGGTCTCTCTAACCGGTCATTCAAAAGTAGAAGTTATTGAACATGCCCTGGAAATTTATCGACGACATGAAAGAATTCGACTAATGAATGAGGCGTATCAAGCTCTGCGATCCGATAAGTCCGCATGGAAAGAGGAATTAAAAGACCGTGAAGAGTTGGAAGGGACACTAGCTGATGGTCTCGAAAAAGAGTAGCCCGCTTCAGGGAGAAATTTGGCTTTTCGATCCCGACCCCGTGAAGGGAAATGAGATTGGAAAGAGAGTTCGCCCTGCTCTTGTTGTCTCCAACAACCTCATGAACAAAGGACCCTCTGGTCTGATTATTGTTGTTCCTGTCACCAGCAAAGATAAAAAGATTCCTTCTCGCATCCGAATCGATCCACCAGAAGGTGGAATAAAGGTTCCGAGTTTTGCCATATGTGAACAGGTTCGATCTATCAGCAAAATTCGACTTGTCAAAAGACTCGGTAAGATCCAGTCTGTAGCAGCTCTTAATGAGATCGGCTCTTGGTTAAGCGACTTGCTCTGGATTGACACCTAGCTTTTGAACTAGCAATCCCCTATGTCCATGATCCTTCCAGTGCAAAAAATGCATTTCTTACAGGATTTCCTCGCTTGTCAGGCGTCCAAATTGACTTTCCATTAAGCACTCCCCCTTTTGCAGCTATTCATCCTCAACAATTAATTTCTTTACTCGTGGATGAAACGAATCAATGTTTTGCTGATCATATATACACAAAGTAATTTCTTTTTGATAATCTTATGAGGGTTTCGTGAGGAAAAGGGTTCTTAAAATCAAAGCGTACCTTGCGTGTCCCGTCTTGGGATAAAATAATTATATCGCCCGCTTTATTTTTAACAAGACGTGAATCTTTTCCAAGCCATCCGCCAATTTTTTGCTCCAGCGCAGTGACTTTTGACCTAGAATTTTTACCGAGCGCTTTTGCCACTCCCTCTTTTGGGACGAATAGCCATTAACTACTTACCTTCAACGATTAACGTAAGAAATCAGACGCTCTTAGATGAGATAAATCAATGTTTTACTGGTCATGTACACCTGAAAAACTTCTTTTTGACCTCATTTCCTTTATTTATCTGAATTCTTCAGGAATATTTTTTAACTGATCTTCTAACCCACATTCCGCATGTTGCGGGAGGTGATTTCAATAGATTTTTGATTCTAAGTGGGTTACAAAATCGAAGCTTGGTCTGTAGTCACCAATCGAGATTTTGTAATCCACTTAGAATTAAAAAGAT
>JBAUVX010000371.1:0-10578 GCA_049583465.1 Waddliaceae bacterium
TAATTTTTAATGGGTTGTGAAATTCATTGGCGGGAGCACCTGGAAACAGAAGGCCTTACTTGACAAATAAACCGATTGTTGCACGGATGGTCACGTTTACACTTTTGATTTTAACCCATATTCCGCACTTTGCGAAGACATTGACAAGAAGTTGTGTGGGGTACCATATAATTTGTTGATGATTTCTCATTCATTGAGGAAAATATAATTCTTTGATTGATAACGCTTTAATCCAAATTTAAAGAAGTACAAAGCGAAAACATATAAAACTACTGTTCCAAGAAAAAAAACAATAAAAAGATAAAGCTTTCCTTGCAATGCTGCTATGCGAGGGAATGTCGCGGTCATTAAGAGGGGTGTCAGATAAAGGATCCACTTTTCTCTTCCTTGCAATGCGCGGCCAACAGGGAAGAGCGAAAGAGAAAGAATCACTTGTAAGAGAACGTGCGATAGTTGACTCCCTCGAGAACTATAAAAGGAAAATGAGCCGATCAATATGATTATTCCGGCAAAAGCAAAGGTCAACAATATCGATGATGCTAATGCCCTTAATCCCATGAAAGGACCATATAACCATGCAATAAAAATCATTGTTGCAGCCCCTTGAATGATCTCACCAAGAGAAACAAGATTCGATTTCGAGATAGCAACAAGAACAAGGGGAGACCAAGGTTTTGCAAGATATGCCTCAAGCTCACCATTTTCGATCAAAGTACTCAAATCGTACAAACCACCGGCAAAAACATTCAATAGGCCCCAGCTTATAAGCACCATGCCTGTTGATACTAAATACTCTCTAGTAGCTAGTGGGTCATCGCTAACACTTAAAATAGCTAAAAAATAAATTCCATAAAGATAAAAGCTATTATTTAATATGACTGCAAGAAGAGAAGAAAAAAATTCTAATGGTTTCTTTAAGTGGGCAGACCACTGATTTTGAAAAGTGATGAAAAACAATCTAATCATTTCATCCACCAAAATTATGATAATTGTTTCTGGAGAAATGATATATTATTCTGCTTATTAAAAATAGTATGAGGAGTTGTATAAATATTCTAACAAGCCAATGGCTAGCCGATATTTGATAAAACTCGCCCCTAATAGAAAAATAGCAGGGCTGAAAGACAATATCGGAGAACGGTGTGTTTAAAAAAATATTACTCCATCGGGTTGGAAGATCCGATAAAGGGGAAAGAACACCACCAAAAATGAGAAATAGTTTTCCAAAAAGAAGTCGAAACGTTTTGATGGCATAGAATTGGATTTGAATGCAAGTAAGAATCAAAGAATAAAGGGTATCAACCAGAGTGAGGAGAGGCAACAAAATAAAAAAGTGACCCGCAGCATTTGCTGATAAGTGAAAACTATCTGTGAATAGTGGCATCAAGACGAGGTATAATAGAAGAAAAAGTATTCTGCGATAGAGCATTCGACTAAAAATAGAAACTGAAGTATAAACCGCCCATCGTCTTGGGCGGGCAAAGGAAAGGGAAAAATCTGCACTTCCCCGATCAATGAGTGGAGCAGGTAAAATCGTCATAAAGAGAATTTCTGTAAGGCCGATATAAGCAAATAGCTCCATGTCTCCCAATGTGGAAGTATTCTGATTTAGGCCTAGCCATAACTTGGAAAAAATCCAAATAAAACATGGATAAAGAATAAATCCGGCAATCGTAGAGCTTAAGCTTGATTGCTCTTCCTGAATTGAAAAAAAAGCGTATTTGCCATAAAACCTAACCGCGCTATTCATTTTCCGTGTACCACTGTGTAATAATGGATTCTAAATTAATGTCTTCGACAGATATATCAAGAATATTATCCTTATAGACTTCCATAAAGTAATTAATTGCCAAAACAGGTGAGATTGTTTGAGTGTCCATCTGGTATTTTTTTACTAAATGATTATCTTCAAGCATTTGAATGCCTAGTTTTCCGCTTTCATGCATTCCATTTAATATCGGTTTTGCAAGCGTTAGCTTGATCTCTCTTGTATTAGCCAAATTCCCTTTTAATCCTAAAAGAGAACCGTCATACCCAATGACTCCTTTATTGATAAGAACGGCTCGGCCACATAGAGCTTCCACATCGTTTACGTCATGGCTAGTTAGAAGAAGAGTCCCTTTTTCTTCTTCTTGCCATTGCTTTAAAAGGGTGCGAAAACGAACTTTCCCGACAACATCCAGGCCAATAGTCGGCTCATCAGCAAGAAGAATGGATGGCTTATGGAGGAGACTTGCAACGATTTCACTTCGCATTCTTTCTCCTAAAGAAAGAGTATTGGGAGTAAAATCAAGCAATTGAGTCATTTCAAAAAGCTCAGATAAACGTTGGATGCGAGACAGTGACTCTTTTGAAGAAAGACCGTAGATTTCTCCTATCATTTTCAAACCTTGCCGAACGCTTAAAAACATCCATAAATTACTGCGTGTACCAAAAACAAGACCAAGTTTTTTGTTGGCCTCAATGGTGCCGGACAAATGGCCCGCGACCCATGACTGCCCGGTCGTTGGCTTCAATATGCCGCAAAGTAGTTTAATAGCCGTACTTTTTCCGGCGCCATTTGGTCCTAGAAAAGCTACAGACTCACCTTGATGAATCTCCAATTCAAGTTTTTTTACAGCTTCAATGACTTCTTTTTTTGCGAACCATGATTTTTTCTTCCAAAACCTTTTCGAAAGGTTCCTAGCTTTCAAAGCGCAAGCACTCATTCATCCCTCGTTTTTTTAATGGAATAAGAAGAGCAAAACCCGCACACATTATTGCGGTTTAAAGTAAAAAAACGATTGTTTGCAAAAGATAGGATATCAAGTTGCATTATCCCCTGCATGGTTTGAGGTGAATCGCAACCCGAAAGGAATCGAGATGCTTCAAAAACAGCAAGTGAACAGCACGTAGCGATAGGAGGGGCAAAAGCTCTTTTCTGAATATAAGGATTTCGCTGAGAGGGATCGAGACCACAGTGATTAGACAAACGTTCTATTGCACAAAAATAACAAGGTGTTTCTCCGGGGATAGTCAATGGACCTACCCACGATCCACCAAAAGTAAGACAGGGTTTATGGATATCTAAAGCTGCTTGAGCAACAATTTGAGCCGGATGAGTCCTTGCTTTGGCCTGAGGTAAATAACTAAAAGGATTAAAAATGAAATCTGTTTCTTTTACAATAACGTGAAGGTCTTTTGGCTGTTTGATTTTTAAGCAGTGCCCAATGAAATTAACAGAGGTATCACACTCCTGAATTTTTTCTTTGCATACTTCGATTTTAGGCTTCCCTAGATCTTTTCGAGTATAAAGAATTTGGCGATGTAGATTAGTGATGTCAACATAGTCAAAATCAATGCCAATGATGGTTTTTATTCCCATTCGTGCGCAAAGAAGAGCAGTCCATGACCCGTAGCCTCCTAAACCTACAATTAATACTGTTCTATGTTGGAGATTTTGGTTAAGCTCCTCGCCGGATCTATTTTGATTTTCAAAACTTCTAAAAAATCGTATTTGCCTATCATATAGAGATTCTTGAAGAAGAGAAATCTTTGCCTTCTCTTCTACAAGAAGTCCAAGGTCTTTTAGTCTGGAAAAAAGTACAAGTAATGTGTTTTTTTTAATTTCATGTTTAATACTTAAACTTTCAAGATCATCTGGATAATTGATACCTTTCTGTAGCTCCTTCAACAAGAATGGGACTCCTGGATGTTTCGAAGAAATTTCAAATTTTTTTCTTAAAAAAAAAGAAGTTAATTCGTAAGAACCAGAGGAATTTTCTTTGACTTCAATGCTTGATTGAAAGCGCAACATCATTAGAGATTCTTTCCTGATATTATCCCCATGGTAAGGGAATACAAGGGAATACATTCACTTGGATTAATATCTAAAAAAGCACACATCGCGCTATCATGCATTGCTGGAGAAGGAAGGCCGCCGATATGATATTGCATACCTCTGATCAATACCTTTTGTGCTATCCTTCCTGAATCAATATATATCTCTCTTAGGGCACGATTGTAGGAGTAACATTTAAGCGCATTTTCAATATCAATAGATAAAACAATTACAAAAGATGCTGTAAAAGATGCTGACATTCCACAAAGAAGTTTTACAACTTTTTCTCGAAAAATTCCTTGTTTAATCAAAGAAAGTCCATGCTCGTGCGGAGAATATTTATAGATTCCGGGAGGCACATCATTCACATTAAATGCAACCAGATAGTACTTCCATATATTGGGAAATAATTCTTCTTTTAACTCCAGTAGTAATTGAGAAAATACCTTTAACGAAAGAGTCAGATCTTGAAATTTCCGATATGTTTTTCGACCGATTAGAGCTTCAAGGGGAGTGTGGTTCTTGATAATTTTTTTTCGAGAGAGAGGTATGTCTATTTTTACACGAGAAGAATGCACAGGTAAAGAAGAACAAGATGTAGAAATTTTATTGGTGTGATTTGTAGAAGAAAGATAATAATCAAGGCATACTTGCCATTTTCTTTCCAACCAGTGTTCTACTTCTCTATCAGTAATTGTGTTTTCAGTGCACCTAACTTTGTGATGGTCAATCACAAGATCAGCAGAATCTTCGATAGTATATTGTAGAGAAGGCCTCTTTGAAAGATTTTTGCATTCAATGGATGTGGTTTTGGAAGAATTAAAACTCAAAGAAGACATTTTTTTATTTTACCTACTTTTTTTTAAAGTAATCAAGGCCATGACCCCTTCATTTAACTTCGAAGTTTTCATGATGTTCAATATACCATCTTCATCAAACCGTAGATAGGGAGTAACTTTGAAACCCAATTCACTGCCTAATATCTCGATAGAACCAATAAGATGTCCGGCATCCATGTGAACAGTGCGAAAAGTACGTGGTTCTCGATAGCGGTACATATTGCGTTCAAAGACTGTAGAAATCACAATTGCCCCTAAAAACTCGGAGTTATCCTCTTCCTCCGGCACGATGATTTGCGAAATCTCATCAAATTGTGTTGAGAGAAGGTTAAGAATTAAGGGATCAGTTTGAACATGATAAAAACCGCTTTCCATATTCAAAGCTTTGGAAGAAAGAAAATACCCCTCTGAAGGATGACGGCATCCTCCCGAAGGACTGCTTCTTCGAATCAGAGGGACATCGGTCCAATGACAGGGCTTTTCTCCTATTTTTCCAAACACGCAAGCTAACAAATATTTGACTCTATCAGTAGTAGAAAGTTGGTTACTGGCGCTGTCAGGGATCACTTCAACAGAAGGCAGAGGAATTTGCAGTCTTTGTTGGCAATAAATTTTACAACGAAATATATCAGGTTCCGATTTTTGGAGATCTGCCATTTTTTTTCGATCAATGTCATGGCCTTTTCCTTCTTTTGTGTAATCAAGAAATGGAGCGTCCCATGTATAAAAGTGGTAATCCGCAGCATCGGTCCATCCAGAAGATTTCCACATGTTGACATTTTTCAGTAGTTCGCTTTCATGATTTTCAGGATATATAATTTTTTTTTGAATGAGACCAGTTAAAGTTTTTTCTAAAATTTCCTTGTTTGCAGGTATTTTTGAAGTAAGGAATTTGAACAAATCTTGCTTTTGAATTGGGTGTGCGCATGAAATAGTCATCAAAACCGCAAGCAGAGGAACAGCATAAGTTATTTTTTGCGTTTGTTCTTCAATAGCCCAATACCCTTTTGTTCGAGAACTGGGAAATCGAACTTTTATCGCAAGGCTAGACTGAAAACAACTTGAGTGACTTGTAAGCATGGAAATGACAAAGGGGCTTTAAGCCCCTAACGCTTATTGATCGTGTTGTAGTAGCGTGGGCTGATCAATTTTTTCCAAAACAAAAATCTCAAAATCTTCATTTTGTTCTTCTTGAAGAGCTTCATTGCATTCTTCGCTGTCATTTTCCATACAACACCTCCTTAAGGGTTTATTCATTTTGTAGGGAACAGCATTTATCGTATGGTTTTTTTTTTTTGAAATCAATTGAGAAATCAACAAATCTTTATGTGAATATGATTTATAGTGCACCCACGGGGCAACGGTGCGCGCTGTCTACACCATCACCAAACCCGCACAAACGAGACAAGAACTTGCGCCGCGTCTATTGTTCATCGGGTGCTAAGGTGTAGCCGTGTACCCCATCAAAGGTACACAGATGCTCTGTTTGCACAAAATCGACCTGTGCTGTTGCTAATCGTTGAATTAAAGAGGCAATGTGCTGTTTCGTGATCGGGGCCCCTTTTTCTTTTGCCATAAATCGGCAGCGCCATGTGTCCCCGCACGCTGTTTCGGGGATTTGGTGCGGCCAGACCATCACGCCCCGATTGGCGATCATGGTTAATTGCAGCTCTTGATTGGCAAGCTGAGACAGTTTTGCTTGTAGATCTTGGATCGGATCATTGGATTCGATAAAAATATCGATTCCAATCGTTTCTTTCTGCTGCTTGCGCCCGCGTTGCTTCTCTGTAAAATCGAAGGAGTGTTTTGGAGAAGAATAGCGGACTTCCTTGAGGATTTCGGGCTTTTGCCCTAATCGTTCGACAACAGCACGGGCAAATTCCCGAGTCCCCACTTTTTGTTTCGACACCCCTTCTTGGAAGACGTCATAGGTGTGGATCCCCTCTTCGATGGTTCTCAGCCAGGCATTATGGATCCCCTCCGCAGCTGCAGGTTGGCCGATATGGACGAGCATTTGCACTCCCGCTAACAATAATCCCGAAGGGTTGGCTGCATTTTGTCCTGCACGCCGTGGTGCCGAGCCGTGGATCGCTTCGAACATCGCTCCATGAAGACCAATATTTGCCGACCCTGCCAATCCCACAGATCCGGCGATTTGGGCGGTGACATCGGAGACAATATCGCCATACAAATTAGGCAGCACGACCACATCAAAAGCTTCGGGGGTGTCGGCAAGCTTTGCAGTTCCAATATCGATGATCCAGTGTTCCTGTTCAATCATCGGATAGTCTTTTCCAATTTCATCGAAAATTTTGTGGAACAGGCCATCGGAGAGCTTGAGAATGTTATCCTTAGTAAAGCAGGTTACTTTTTTCCTGTTGTTGGAAAGGGCGTACTCGAAAGCATAGCGGATGATTCTCTCGCATCCCGGCCGTGTAATGATTTTCAAAGCATGGGTAGTCTCAGGGGTTTGACGATATTCGATCCCTGCGTATAAGTCCTCCTCGTTTTCACGGACGATGACCACGTCCATATCGGGGTGTTTTGTGGCAATGACCGGATGATAGGAGACAGCAGGCCTTACATTGGCGAATAAACCGAGCGTTGCACGGATGGTCACATTTAAACTTTTGAATCCCCCGCCCTGCGGGGTGATCACCGGGGCTTTTAAAAAAGCCTTCCTTTCCCTGATGACCTCCCATGTCTCAGGGGTAATTCCCGTGGGATTTCCTTCCAGGTAAACTTTTTCGCCAATATCCACTTTTTTAATCTCTATGGCAGCATCGGATTCTTCCAAAATATGAAGCGTTGCCGCCATAATCTCCGGACCGATGCCATCTCCTTCAGCGACTGCAATAGGGACTTTTTCTTTCGACATTCCAAGGTCCTTTTGTTGCGGAGTGGATTCAAATCCGTACTCAGCAGCAGGGGCTGCTGAGTACGGATTTGAATCGCACCCTTGTTCGTTTCCTTGAGGTTAATCCTTCGTTGATTTAAAATCCATGGTCTAACCCATGATCTAATGATTAAGGCGATGTAACGGATGGCGCTGGAGTTATTGCAAGAATTATTCGACAATGAGCGAACCTATTTAGATCACTTTTTTGATCATCTCGATCTGACGAGTGTGGATCAAGTCCTGGAGGTTCTCTACAACTGTCAAGGGATGATTATCCTGTCGGGAATAGGAAAGAGCGGGCTTGTAGCGGAAAAAATTGCCGGGACGTTGACATCAACAGGGACAAGAGCCTTTTTTCTCTCTCCCGCTAATGCCCTTCATGGGGATATTGGCATTATCGAGAAGAAGGATATTTTGCTCTTCCTCAGTAAAAGCGGAGAGAGCGATGAACTCCTCCATCTCGTCCCTATCGTAAGAAACAAAGGAGCTGAAACAGTTGCAATAGTTTCTAATCCCTCCAGCCGTTTAGCTAAAGCTGTGGATCTCGCGTTATGCCTGCCCCAAGAAAGAGAATTGTGTCCTTTCGACACGGCGCCAACGACCTCAACAACAATGCAGAGCATAGTGGGTGATGTATTGGCAATTTCTCTCATGCGGATGAAAAATTTCAGTAGAGACGAGTATGCTAAAATCCATCCTGCAGGGCAAATCGGCAAAAGGATGACGATCAAAGTGCGAGATCTTATGCTGACCAACGAGGCAATTCCTTTATGTAAAACGACGGACAAACTCGTTGATACACTGGTCGAGCTTTCCAATAAGCAGTGCGGCTGCGTGCTCATTGTCGACGATAAAAAAACGTTGCTTGGCATTTTTACCGATGGGGATTTACGTCGTGCGCTACAAAGTCGAAAAGAGCAGGCACTTGAAGGTGAAATGCAGGATTTGATGACGGCGAATCCACGGTGGATAGACCCTGAAGAACTTGCATTAGATGCCGTGAAAACGATGGAAGCGGATCAAAAACACCCCATCATGGTTTTACCTGTCCTTGGAGAGGGTAAAAGAGTTCTTGGCATCATCAAAATGCATGACATCGTTCAATCGGGCATCTGAGATTGCAACCGGAGGGTTGCGTCATTGCCGTTCACGGTCACTCCCACACTCCCCGTATTTCCTACGCTATCAATCCTAGCATTTTCCGCCATATCTTGCTAGCGTACCGAAACAGCCGTACCAACGACCGTGAATTAAACGGCACGCCAAAGTACTGATAATGACCCCGTAAGGTGGGCGTTGATGTGCTTGATCTGCTCTCGCAAAGGTAGATATCCTGGATAGCTTGGCCTCTAGTGCATTCATGGTTAGTCTCTCCCTAGGGCGCCATCCTTTCTGTAAAGGAAATTATTTTTGTGGTGCAAATGGTGCAATTGTGTTATTTTTGGTGCAAATGGTGCAATTATTGAGTAGATGGGCCAATTGGTGTAATTATGAAAGAATCAGGGCGTTTCAACGAAAGAGAGTCTAAAGTATTAGAACTTAAATCTTCTCTTCCTAAATTCGAAACTTTGATAAAAACTTGTATAGCATTTGCAAATGGTGTAGGTGGTCGTATTGTAATTGGTGTTGAGGATGCAACTAGAGAGATATGTGGTATTGACGAAAAAATAAGACAGAGGATTTATGATGAGTTCCCGAATAGCTTATATGATTCAACTAGTCCAAATCTTTTAGCTCAGATATATGAGAAAAATGTTAATGAGCATTCTGTCATCATTATAAAAATACCACAAAGCATAAAGAAACCATGTTTTAATAAAAAAGAGGGGATACCTAAAGGAATCTATCTTCGCGTAGGTTCTGGTACAAGACGCGCTACGAAAGAATATATAGAAGAGTTGATGAGAGAGTCTAGGAGAATTTCCTATGATGAAGAGCCAATTCAACACCCAATTGAGATTTTATCCAAAGAGTTACTTGATCCAGTTTTTGGCTCATCTCAAACTAAACGACGCTTGGTCTCAGAAAAGGTTATTACTCAATCCCTTGTCAATCCAGAGACATTTTCTCCTACAGTGGCAGGTGTTATCCATTTTTGTGAAAATCCACAAGAATATATCCCAGAAGCTTCCATATTATGTACTCAGTTCAGGGGGATTGACGGGCGTGACATCATCCAAACTCAAGAGGTCACAGGAAACCTTGAACAACAGGCTGATGTCAGCTTGAAATTAATTGAATCTTGGATTTCTCGTCATTTTAACCTCCAAGGAGTTAAACTAATGTCTCAACCCATCGTCCCACATGAAGCTCTGAGGGAGGCGATAATAAATGCTCTCATTCATCGGAAATACTTCATTCCTGGTGCCATAAAAGTTGCGGTGTTTGATGACCACATCGAAATTTTCAACCCCGGTGGATTTCCCGGATTAGTCGATGTAAATCATCTTGGAGATGGAACCACTTTTCTTCGCAATCCAAATATTGCACGTCTTGCTCGTAAACTAGGTATGGTCGAAAAGATGGGAACAGGAATAAAACTCATTTTTGACAGTTGTAAAAAAGCAAGCTTACGTACACCAGAATTTCATGAAGAGGGAGACTTTGTTAAGGTGGTTTTCTTTTTCCAGCCATTAAAAGAACTAGAGTTGAGTGATGAAGAATCAATTTTAAAAATTGCAAAACTAAAAACAAAATTAACCATTACTGAAGTTGTGGATTACTTAGGTGTGTCAAGAAATACAGCGACTAGAAAACTAAATCAATTGATAAAACAAAAAAAACTTTTAAGAATAGGTAAAGGGCCGTCTGTTAGATATATCTTAGCTTAAATTTCTAGAGATGGTGGCTAAGCCAGTCGACCCTGAAAAAGTATGATTTTTTTAATTTTCCCAGAGAAATAGGGGTGAAATCGGCTCAAAAAATATGGTAAGCTTTGCAAGTGTTGTATTTAACTTAATTCAAAACCTTGCAATTTCATCATGATCCCAAAGAAGACAAATCACTCACAGGGTCGGCTT
>JBAUVX010000372.1:0-3205 GCA_049583465.1 Waddliaceae bacterium
CAGGCTTCTCGATTTTGGAGAAAATTGCTAGCTCATACGGTGTGTGTCAAACTGAATATGGAATTAGGCAACGAACCTTTACAGTTTGAAGGTCTCATAACGCATTAACAATTCGCCCATGGGGTTAAAGGGTAAGCGGGAAAAGAACCCATCTTGACGGAAAGAATTTAAACGGGTAGTGAACCTTGTCGAGCTTTCAGCCATTGATCGGGAAGCAGTTCGAAGAATTTTTGACTGCTATGACTCATGATCCTGCGCATGACATCCTCTAAATATTCCCGGGGATTAATTCCCAACCCCCGGCATATTTGCACAAGAGAAAGGAGAACAGCACCGGCTTGCCCTCCATCGAGACTTCCGAAGAAAAGCCAATTCTTACGCCCTATTGCTAACGGCCTGACAGCCCTTTCCGCTGCGTTATTATCAAGTCTCGCAAAAGGATCCTTTGTGTAGTTCTTCAGGTAAGGAGCCAGCCCATGGAAATATCCTACAGCTTCTCTAAGTTTGGATTTAGGGGGGAGCAAATTTTTCCTTCGGGAGCCTTACTTTTTCAGGGCCGACTAATAAAGTACCGGATTGGGCTAGCGCGAAAGCTCTCGCGGTTGAGCGATTGCAAACGGGTCAATATCTTGGAATATGGACCCGTTTACAATCGTTCAACCCCGAGGCTTTGGCGCCGTCCAATTTGGTACTTTATTACTTTACGGGCCCTAATATCCGCGCTCATAACGTTGGTTCCATAGATTGTAAGTTTTTTCTGCCATTTCACCCAGAGTTTCAAGTTCCATTACACCGAAAGAATTGAGGTAAAAGTGACAAGTTTGTGTAATCACCGGGTATCCCATAGATCTGCTTTGGCTTAAAGAGTTTACTATGGATCTTTTGGTTATATTAGTTAATTTACGATATTCATGAAAAATAGATTTAATGGTTTTAGTGCTAATAATAACATCACTTAAAAGGTATGTAGCAATGATCAGTAGTGAATCTCCATCGAATTTGGTAATTGGTTTTTTTTGAATATTCCTGGAGTGAAGCAACTTTTTCTCGTTTGAGTCATACCAATCAAAGAATGGAGCTACATCCACCAAAATACATGTTTTTAAAAAATCATTTTTATACGGATAACAAGTACTATTCAGCAAAGGACGAATGAGACAAGCACGAATGATGCAATCTTCAATACAAACTTTAGCTTTTTCTTTTTTATAACTTTCTCGCAATCGTAATAAACTTGCATATTTTTCGAAAACATGATTATCGGACCGTGGTAAAACTCTCCATAATTTAGGCACATCAGTGATACATGATAAAAACCGCGTAATCTTGTGGGGTGTATTAAAAATATCAGTTCCCAAAAGTCGATTTCGTAAAAATGGAGAACAACCAAATTCCTGACTTATTCTTTGTAAAAGCTGAAAGACAATGGAGGTATGCCCTGCCAATGCTGCACACATTATTGGAGGCCAAGAGCCTGCTCCTTTATCAATTTTCAGGGCATGATACGTGAATACGTTGCGGACCATCATAGAGAATCTTTTCTCAGAATCCAGAGCATCCATTGCGGAATTTAATAATGCCTGTTGTCCACCCCATGCTGCGCCAACGATGACGTCCTCAGTTTGGTTTTGAAGTCTCTTTTTTAGTTTTGCATCACTGTAGCCCTGCCATATATTCATTAAGCTGGATCCGCGCACTACATTTCCGATGTTAAAATTGGTCCACAAACCCAAGAACTTCCAGTACCCGGGTTTTTCCGATACATTCTGTTCTAGCGGGCTATTAAGTAGTGCTTGATGCCCGCCCTGTGCTGCGCCCTCTATGGCCCTATGCCAGCGTCCATTTGCATACGTCCAATGCCAAAAGCCGGTAGGCGGAGTATAAAATAATCTATGGAATAGCTCTGTATGTCCACCATGTGCCGCGCCCATTACAGCTAAGTCCCTGCCCTGCGATTCCGGGTTTGCGTGTTGGTTGATCAACGTATCAAGCAGCTTGTGATGGCCGCCTATGGCAGCATACTCGATCGCATAAGCAATAGCCCTATTCGGTTTAGCTTCAGGGTAATTTTGCGGATCTAGCAGCCTATTGAGTAGTTCTTGATGTCCACCTTGTGCCGCACCTTGGATTGCCCAGTAGATATTAGGCTTTGGGATGCCTTCTAGCAATTGATAGAGTTTTGTTCTCCGGTTCTGTTGACATTTGTGTCGCTCTAACAGTTCTTCGAGCAGCTCTTGATGTCCTCCTTGTGCTGCACCTTGGATTGCCCAGCCAATCTCTGCTTCCGGGTATCGCTCTAACAGTCCTTCGAGCGGCTCTTGATGTCCTCCTTGCGCTGCACCTTGGATTGCCTGACTAGTGCTCGAACCATTATTTAATAAAAAATCCACACTTTGCTTGTCATTAAAGAAAGCTAATATAAAAACGGCATTGATAATTGTCTGGCCATCATAATATGTTGTATCAATCCAAACAGGATTATGCGGCATTAGGAACAGCGTGAGCGCTTTTTGGTTTTTTTCTTGTGCTAAACGGATGATTTCACTGATCAGAATGATTGGATTATACACATCCCTTGAATTTTGAAGTGCAAACCTTTCAAGCGCTTTTTGTATACTAGCGTTGATAGGATCAAATTTCCTTGCCCTGTTATCATCAGGTTCGAAAGACTTTTCCTCATCAAGGATTTCATGGCTAAATGAAAAAAGAGAAAGGGCTGCCCTGTTGAAGTTAACATTCATTTTTCTAATTTTCTCGCTTTCACCTCGTGAGAGGACAGCTTCACCTCTTTGAATCGCTGCGATAAATATTTGGCCGAATTATAGAAATCAAATACTTTAAAGTAAAGAAAACCCACAAGTGAGCCATGGCCGCCCAGGCTCTTGGCAAATTCCCACCCGGATCGGGAGCTTCCAGTCGCTAAAATCACGCGATGGACAAAAAGAGGAGGCTGCATACCGGTGTCTAATTCAAATTCCTTTTCAACTTTTCGAATGGCGTGTAATTTTGTTTGAGTGCGAATGTTAACACCCAGCCTTTGAGCTTCTCCGAAGAAGCAGTCAATAATTGTGTCTGAACAGTCAGGAATGTTTGGGAAAAAGTGTTTCCAATGGCTCTTAAAGTACTCCCAAATTGTTTTATCACAGTCTTTTCCTAAAAATTCGCCTACAATTTCCATGGTTATCACCTCGCCATTTGTCAAATT
>JBAUVX010000373.1:0-1500 GCA_049583465.1 Waddliaceae bacterium
ACTGAGATGTTTGCGGAAAGGAGACTTCATTGAACTTGGTAAATTTAAAAAGGTTCGTATTGCTCCAAAAGTTTACGAAACCAAAATTTAAATTGCCTCTAGAAAATCACTCAACGGGAATTGCTGAAAGGCTACACGTTTGAGGATCATTTTGTTCCACATGATGCAAGCCAACATGACTTTACCACAGGCTTGACCCGGACAGAAACAGCAGCAATCCTATCCTGGTCTGTATGGAATGCAAACAGGTGCTATGCGCGGAATTTAGCGCTTTAAACTGCACCTCTCTACTGGTTTACTAAACTGCATTTATTGACTGATATATCAGGCGCCTGATATAATAAACAGTATGATTGAGGTGTTAGAAACCGAAGAATTTTCTTTGTGGGTATCGGAGCTGTCAAATACACACAGAAAGCAAGTATATGCACGGCTATTAAGGATTGAAGAACACAGCCACTTTGGAGATGTAAAACACATAGAACTCAATCTTGCCGAATTACGGTGGAAAAATGGAATGCGGATATATTTTATCCGTAATGATGAAAACTCAATCTTGTTGCTTAGTGGAGGTTTTAAAAATGCTCAGAAAAAAGACATCAAAAAGGCAAAAATTTTGCTTAGAAAATATGCCTATCACCAAAATTAAAAAGGATGTAAAACTTCACAAATCTAATCCCTCTTCGGAATTTAAGGATCGTAAAAGGGTAGGTTTAGCGTTGCTAGAATGCCTTGAAAATAACGATCCCGAGGCGTTTGTAGAGGTTTTAGATGCGTATCTTCATGTAAACCGGACACAAATTGCTCAAAGATCAAATCTTGCAAGGTCAACGGTACAACAGGCGCTTTCTAAAAAGGGAAATCCGACATTGAAAACCGTGGCAAAAATAGTTCATGAAGCTGTTGGGTAAATCTCTACTAACGTTATTTATGGCTTCGTTGCTGGTTTCCTCTTGCCATTCAAGCGAAGAGCTAAAAGAAAAGTATCCACAATCTTACTTTGTGTTGCTCAGGGAGGGCTTCTCTTTGGGTTACGATGAGCGCCTTAAACAATCCTCTAGCTAGCGATCAAAAAGACGGAAGTGTGAGAGTCGCTGTGAGCGCGAACGCAGAGAAAGGTAGGACGAGTATATCATTCGCCCTACCTTAATAAAACCTAAGGTTTATGTATTAACTATGTGTAAATAAATTGAAATATTGATATAATTTTTGTTTGAATTGTTTTTTCTATAGGATTTTCTGAAAGAACATAATGTCCATCGTTAGACACAATATCTAATAGTTGATTTTCAATTTCATTTACACTTAATGTTAATAAGTCTGTTGGGGAAATGAGCATTCCAATAGGTCTACCTACAATGTCACAGCAATTCCCGTTGAGTGATTTTCTAGAGGCAATTTAAATTTTGGTTTCGTAAACTTTTGGAGCAATACGAACCTTTTTAAATTTACCAAGTTCAATGAAGTCTCCTTTCCGCAAACATCTCAGTGCTCCTGCTC
>JBAUVX010000374.1:0-5775 GCA_049583465.1 Waddliaceae bacterium
CTTCATCTTTTTAATTCTAAGTGGATTACAAAATCTCGATTGGTGACTACAGACCAAGCTTCGATTTTGCAACCCACTTAGAATCAAAAATCTATTGAAATCACCTCCCGCAACATGCGGAATGTGGGCTCTACGATTAGGCATACTGCCTTTTTGCAAGAAATCGCCATCGTTTTTTTCAAAAGAGGTCTGTCAATTGCCCGATTCATCAGAAAAAGAACGATTTCTTCCCTAACTCGCTCATTTTCAAAAGATGTATATTCCAAGTGCCTTTTATTTCGTTTTAAAATCCCATTAATTTTGAGTTAAGTTTTCCTAAAGGAAAAAATAAAAAAAAACAAAAAAAATATTTCAATTCAATAAAAAAAATTTCTATATAGAGAGAAAAGGGGAGTAGTCAATATTTTACAATCATGCGGAATTTCTCCCACAGTTCTGTAAAAAAAGAATAGGATTTTGCATCAAGAAACTTGCGATGTAAATCTTTGACAATACAAAGGAGGATTAACATGCCCAGACTAGCTGTTACAAAACAGCCTTCGAAGAGCAGAAGGTATGCGGTTAGGAAAGTCGCCCCAAAAAAGGCTCGTGTTGCTAAAAAGGCTAGCCCTGCAAAATCGACCCGGCGGGAACCGCAAACGCTGACAAAGCCCATGCATCTTGCCAGAATCGAGACGTTGTTGGATCACCTCAAGACATATGCCAATGAAAGGCTTGAACAATTAGATCCTAGTGATAAAATTGCAAAAAAATTGCAGCAACTTCACACTGCGATCAGTCGTGAAATGAAAAAGAAAAATGCCATCAACCCGCAGCTGGCGAAACATCTCAAGCAAATCGCTTCCAGTTTGAAAGGAGCATCTAAAGTTCCCGCAGCTTTAAGAAATCATGCCCCAAAGTTGAAGAGTTTTCTTCGAGAGCAGGTGAAAAAAGATGTCACCAACTACATCAATACAATGAAAAAATCGATTACATCGTTGCAAAAAGAATTCACTACATTGGAAAATAAACTAAAACAAGAAGTGAAAAACGGGAAAACGCATCACATCCAGTTTAAAGCCGATCCTGCGATTCTGCGGAAGAAAATGGCTTTAAAAAACAATTTCGCTCAATTTAAAAATAAATGGTACAAACGCCTCAATCCCTTGATTCTTCAAGCACCAAAAAATATGCAGCAATCGATAAGAACATTTAAAAAGCAAATGGAAGATCTGCAAAAAACTTGCCAGAGGACTTGCACGTTGGTGAGCCGTTATGCAAAGCCAATCAAAAAACCCAAACCCGGTTTTCATTCCCAAACGTTATTCACCCAAGCACAAGCAATTGCTATGGAAAATAAAATCAGCCAATTCCAGAAAAACCTAGAGAGCCAAGCACCTTTATCCAATCATTTTCTAGAGCAGCTTAAAGCAATTAAGCAATTTTAATCTGACGTATTTTTAATGGGACCCCATCTCAACGGGGTCCTATTCTTTTGCCCGCCGGATAAAATCAGGGTAACCGGAGGATAGCGCCCCCTATCAACCTTTTATTGTTAGGCTGCAAGTGCCCTGTCAACTTTATTGATAGGGCATTGCACACCTACCCCGGAAAGAACCCGGAGTGGAAAGAGGATTATTGAGCAAGTTTATCTAAAAAGAACTCCGGGAGAGATTTTAGAATGATCTTTTCTTTAAGCATTTTTTGATAATACTTCTCCAACGTGTTGTATTGACCTGTTTTCCACTCGACTTCGGATATATCCAGGTTAATCAAATGGTGGATTACAGCAAAATCTGCTATTGTCAGTTCTTCTCCTACCAAGTAGGGGGTAGAATTTTCAGACAGCCATTGATCCAAGTAGGTTAATACCTTGGGGAGTTCCTCATTGACGAGATGATTGACAAGTTCCTCGTTACTTTCCTCTTCAAGGACGATGGGTTTGACGACTCGTTCGTAGAAAATTTTACCCGACACGTCTGTCATCACGGTATCGGAGTATTTTTCAAGCCAAAAAGCCTTCCAGAAATCCTCCGGATCTGTCGGATAGACATTGTTGGAAGGATCAATTTTTTCAAGGTATGCAGCAATCACAGCGCTGTCGGGCACTTGAGACGCACCTGCCGTTAAAACCGGTATTTTTCCTAAAGGACTCTGAAATTGACTTGGAAGGGATTGCTTTTTGGCGTCCGACAGAGCTTTAGGTAGGATTTCATGGTGTTGATAGGGGAGTTTTTTGTACTCGAGAACATTCATGTCTTTGCGCACAAAGGGAGAAACTCGCGTGCCCCATAACTCTAAATGCGGTGTAGTCTCTGTTGCTGCTGTTCCCATTACTGTTGTCAGCAATGCGAGAGCACTTACACCCGATAAGAACAGATATTTAAATCGTTTCATAATAAACACTCCACTTTTTACCTTCTAAAAGGTAGGTTAATAATCAAAGATATACAGCGCCATTATTTTCCCCCTTTTAAGCTGAGGATAAAATGGGCAATGCTTGAGTCAAAGTGAGACTCTGTCGTTCCATATGAGCCTAATACAAGCAGTCCCTGAAGAGCAGATATAAATAGCTCTGCAGCACCTTTAACAGAGGTAGATTCCAGACAAAACTCTCCTTTGCTGATTCCCTCCTGAATAGTTTCTTGGATGAAGGTTCTTAGGCGATCGTAGTGGTCCTTGAGTTCTTGATTTGTCTCTGAAGGAAGGGTCACGATGTTTTGAGATAGAATCAGGCAAAGACACAAACGATCTTTTTGCTTGAATACCTCGCGATAGATGTTTGATAAAGCAATCAGTTTTTTTCTAGCAGACATCTTGCTGCTTGAAATGGAGGCGAGGCTTTTTTTAAGCGAGGTAAGGTAATCTTTTACAGCTGCCAAGAGAAGATCGGTTTTTTTCGGAAAGTAGTAATGTATCGATGCTTTTTTGATTCCGGCTTCTTTGGCAATATGTTGATAGCTCCAGCCTGAGTACCCATGGATTTGAATTAGTTCGGTGGCAAGCTGCAAAATTTTTTCTTTGGTTGTCATCTTCTTCTATTTATTCGATAAAGACGCCCGTATTTTACCTACTAATAGGTAGAATGTCAACACTATTTTCTATGTCTGCGAATGCGAACGGATAAAAACTAATGATGTTGGTCTTAATGCATAAACAGCAGGTGCATCGGTTGAAAATCGGCGCTTTTCTTTATTAGAGCTCCTTTATTCTTCCTCATTCTCAGTGAAGGGTGGAGTACTCTCTTGAGAACTTTCTTCAGTGCTGCCTTCTTCTTCGATAGGAGCTTCAGCTCTCGGCGAAGAAGGCTCTTCCAACAATACGGTGGGAAAAGACGTCCGGTCTTCCTTTTCTACGTCCCCCGGTTCTTCCTGTTTCTTTGTCTCTTTTTCTTCTTCTTTTGAACGTTCGTTCTCTTCTTTGGTAAAAAAAATGTCCTTGAATAGGGCGTTATCCTTATATTTTTCGATGGATTCCGAGAGTAATATCGAAGGAGGAGGGAGTAAGGAATGGAGTACTGTCGGCGATGAAGTAATGGATTCTTCCAACTCGCCGGCTTTCTCTTGAGAAACAGGTTTTGGAATAGGAATCGGGATTCGTGTCTTCTTTTCTTGAGGCTCTTTTGTCTCTTCGGAAACTTTCATATCAGCCCCGGCCTCCTCTTCTTTCCCGCGTCGCTTTCGATAATGTCTCCGTTTTTCTTTTTTTTTCTCTATCCGGGATACCGACTTTTCTTTTTCTTCTCGCGATTCGGCTTCCTCATTTTCTTCTTCCTCTTTTTCTACCGGAAGTTTCGGCTCAGTTTTACCCGGCTCTTTATTCTTTGTCGGCTCGCGTCCTCTACCAATTTTAATGGAATGATCGAGACCAACATTCTTTAACACCATGCGGGTTTCGCGTACCTCCAAAATTTCATAATCAGAGGCGGGAACTAAAAACGACTTTGGTCTTTCCAGCGACCGGAGAAAAAAAGTACTTCCGAATGAAACGACTTCTACAGAATCGACGAAAAATTCTTCTTGACCTGACCCTTTGCTGCTCCTAATAACGAGTTTGCATCCCTCTTTTGGGGTAATCACACTTTCTAAAATGGGCTCTCGAGTAAAATCCACTTCTGTTTTTTCCTATCTTTTTGTTCAACATGGCTCAATGCAGGGTAACAGATGCGTTCGCAATTCAAAGGACTCAGATTTCGCAATTTGTGACGGAAGAATAGTCGATAGACCATTGCATTGCCGATGAGCAAAGTCTGAAAGATGGGTTCTTTGAATTGGTACCTCTCTGTTAGCATGCTTTGAACCATGTCTTTTTTTCAAGGATATCTTGAAAAACACCAAATAACTATCTTATTTTTAATACAATAAAAAGTCCACTTTTCTTTCACTTTGCCCAAATCCAATTCTTGAGTTTGAATCCCACATTCCGCATGTTGCGGGAGGTGATTTCAATAGATTTTTGATTCTAAGTGGGTTACAAAATCGAAGCTTGGTCTTTAGTCACCAATCGAGATTTTGTAATCCACTTAGAATTAAAAAGATGAAGAAATCGCCCGCGCAACATGCGGAATGTGGGTTGAATGTGTATAACCTGTAAATTCTTTGGTTTTCGAAGGATATGGCGACCGATTTTTTCTACTGAGAACATGCATGTAAATCTAAGGCAGGGACCGTGCTTGTTGCTTCAGCACTAAAACATGGGCCTCTGCAGCAAAGTTAAAGAAAAAAATGACTGCAGGAGAAAGGATTCCCATGAATGGAATCATAGTGAAAAACCACATCAAGATTGTTTGAACAGGGGTAGAACACGAAGAACAAAGAGACCCTGTTAACAAAGCGGCGCCTGTGAGCAGGGCAAGAAGAATAAATAAAGGCAGCAAACCGATGACAATAAGAAACAGGTTCGAGAAAACATCATTTTTAAATCGATTAGCTAAAATGCGGGAAACCTGAATCCGGTTAAATCCTTTGAGAGCAAGGATGGGCGTGACATAAAACAAGAGGGCAAGGTTTAAGATAGTAAGAAGCAACGTTCCGAGATTAATCAAAAATGGACCGAAAGCAAGTACTGCAGAAAAAACGTCTCCAATATTAGGAATTTCGCTCAATAGGACAAACATTCCCAACAACATCCATAAAAGAAGATAGCATAAAATCATTGGAACGGAAAAATAGGAAGCTCCGATCACCACTTCCCAGGATTTCACCAAGGTTCTTTTGTAACTGATGTTTTTTCCTTTGACTTCATCATGGTAGATGCGAATCAAGAGGATGCCTAGAGAAAGCAGGATGCCGGCACAAAGAAAAATCGGAAGAAAAGCGAGGCTTAAAGCAATCCACCGCCCCGTGTCTAAGGCGATGCCTTGAAAGAACACAATGAGAACACCACAGAAAACGAGAACGATAAACGTGATGATCAACTTGATTTTTTTCCATGAAGCTGAAAGTGCTCGGTTGAAAATAAAACGGATTTCATCCAGGGTCATTTCTAATCTCTTGATCTATGTTATTGATCTCGACTTTGCAAAATTTTTGAACTCATCTGCAGAGAGAGAGACTTCTTTTGCAAAGTCGAGATTGATCACAACCGCAGAAGGATCAAAAGCCGCTCTCATTATTATATGTTTTTTACTAAGAAATGCAACTTTTAACCCACATTCCTCATGTTGCGGAATGTGGGTTTTAACCTGGGTTGCCGGCAATTCCCGGGAATAACAAACCGGATATAAGATTCACCCCATGGGCGAATTGTTAATGCGTTATGAGACCTTCAAACTGTAAAGGCTCGTTGCCTAATTCC
>JBAUVX010000375.1:0-6031 GCA_049583465.1 Waddliaceae bacterium
GGTCCGAGAGATGTGATGATGGATTTAACGACATTGAGTGATCATCTCCATTTGGTTGTTGTTGATTTTAAGAGGAGAGGAAGAGGGCTTTGTGGGGTAGTGATAGAGTTTTCCTTGAAAATTTCGAAGGACGACTTCTTCATCACTCAGCTTGACAATCGTTTCCGGGTTAACAGGAATTTTTCCTCCGCCTCCTGGGACATCAACCACAAACTGAGGAACAGCGTAACCTGTTGTGTGACCACGAAGCTGTTCCATGATCTCGATACCCTTTTGAATCTGAGTTCGAAAATGGTGACTCCCAGTGATTAAATCGCATTGGTAGAGATAGTAGGGCCTGACTCCCATCTGGAGGAGGCGATGGGATAGCGAAAGAAGTGTTTCTACGTTGTCATTGACTCCTTTTAGAAGTACCGATTGGTTCCCTAATACGACCCAGCTAGAGCTTAATTGACGACACGCCTCCCTGAGCTCGAGAGTGCATTCCTTTTGGTGGTTAACGTGGATACTCATCCATATCGGGCCATGTTTTTGAAAGATTTTACATAAATTCGGGGTAATTCTTTGAGGCATAAACACAGGGATTCGTGTTCCAATTCGAATGAATTCAACATGTTTTATCTCTCTTAGCCGGGCCAACAACTGATCGATTTTTTTGTCACTGAGAAGTAGAGGATCACCTCCGCTAAGTAAAACATCTCGAACCTCTTGATGGGTGGAGATGTATTCGATCCCTTGTTCAAAATGGGGGTGAAAGTCATACCCTTGAGCATTAGAAACCAGTCGACTTCTTGTGCAATAACGACAATAAGAACCGCAAAAGCTTGTCACTAAAAAAAGAACCCTGTCCGGATAGCGATGGACAAGGCCGGGTACTGGCATTGTCTTTTCTTCTCCAACGGGATCAAGCATCTCTTCCGGCATCGTCATGAGTTCTTGTCCCCTTGGGATCACTTGGAGACGGATCGGACAGTTGAAATTCTCTCTATCAATAAGGTTGAAAAAATAAGGAGTAATTGAAAAAAGGAGTTTTTTATTAGCTTGTTTACAACCGATTGCTTCTTCAGGGGAAAGAGACAAATACTTCCTTAACGTATTAATATCTTGAATTCGGTTATTAATTTGCCAAGCCCAACTTTCCCAATCGCAATCTGGAACATCTTTCCACATTCCCTTTCCAGAGTACCAATTATTAATATGATTTTTCAAATACATTGATTTAACCTAAAGTTATCGTTTCTTCTTATTTTAAAGCCTTTTTGACATAACCTTGAGAGACTTCATATATCAATTTGTAATCAGATAAAGTTGCAAATCGATGGGCGACTGAGATGATCGTCTGGTTAGAAAATTCATTATGTAGCAAATGTTGAATTTGGCGGTCTGTTTCAGCATCTAAACTTGCTGTCGCTTCGTCGAGAATGATAATTGTGGGATTGTCTAAAAGAACGCGAGCAAAAGCGAGAAGTTGTTTTTGTCCTAAACTGAGCACGGAATCGAGAGCTTCAAGAGAAGTAGCTAGGTTCAAAGAGAGTGCTTCTAAGTCCAATCCTACTTGTTTCAAAGCATTCACTATTTCCGTATTTGTATGGATCCAATAAGGGTCAACTTGTTCACGCAAATCCCCTGGAAGAAAAAATGGGCTCTGTGGAATGACGCCAAGATTGCGGCGGAGGGTTTCTGGGGGAATTGTTGTGATATCCACGCCATCAATGGAAACTGAACCACTCGTGGTTTCTAACGCCCCTAAAAGGGCTTGGCACAAACTACTTTTACCTGCTCCAGTGCGCCCGATGATTCCCACTTTGGAGCCTGATGGGAGATTGATGTTGACCGATTTGAGGACTAAAGGCAGCCCATTGTCGTAACGGGCGGAGTAGTTGCGAAAAGAGATGTGACCGCTCGTTGGCCAAGAATCTGAAATTTTTAAGAGGTTTTCTTTTTCCTGAGGAGTGCTCTTGAGCTCAGACAAACGTTCTAGGGCCGTCACTTGAGATTCCGCATTCCCCCATCCTTCAATTGTTCTTCTGACATGACGAGAAATATCAAGAGTAAATTTGAGCAAAAGGCCGCAAAGTGAAGCAGAAAGATAGTTGGTACCTGAAAAAAAAATTGCACCAATGACGATGGTAGAAACAAGTAAACCAACAAGAAGCTGTGTGAAAAAATAAAATTCCCAGCAAAGGCTCGATTGTGCGAAGACTACTTTCTGCACACGGTCAAAAGATAAAAGCAATTTGTTTGAGAAGTAGGGGATTTTGTTGAAAGCTCGTATGACTCGGATATCGCTCAAAATCTCAGTTAATTCATGATAGAATGGGGAGCGAGTGATAGCGTCGAGTCGTTTTAACTCACGATAAAGCGTGTTACGCATCTTTCCCGTTTTGATCGCAGCAACCATCATTAGCGGCATGATAAAAAGTGTTTCCCATATCGAAGCGACCAAAATCGTAAAGGTTGCCACCATTTTGACTATGACAATTGAAAAGTCTCTAATTGTTTTTGGGAAGAGACGGTCTAAAGTGACAACGTCCCTTGTGAGTCGTTGGACGATTCTTCCAACCGGGTAGAGGTCAAAAAAACGAGGGCGGGCATGGACTAGGCCGTTTAAAACCATTTTATGGATGGATGCACTTCCTTTTAGCCCGCGATACGACCAATACCAATGGTAGCAAAGAAATAAAAGAAGCGCTAAAAAACCGATGACACAGTAAACAAATAGAAACGAAAGGTTTTTGGTTGCCGTTGCTTCATGTTGCATTGTCCAGTAACTCAGCCATCCGTCTTGTGCCAATGGAAAGAGGGCCGCAAGAAGGGAAAGAGAGAACAGTGCTACAAAAATTCGGGATGAGAATTTCTCATTCTTTTTACAGATCAGGGTGAAATAATCCTTCCAAACAGACCACTTGACTTTTCCATGTTGGCGACTTTCCTCTTCAAGCTCAACCTCAAATTCTTCTTGGATCGTCGCGGCGTCCTCTTCAATTTGTGTCAGCTTAAGCTTGGATTCTTCCTCTTCTTGTTTGACGAATCGGTTAAAGGATTCGGAACTTTGCAGTAGATCACGGAAACTCCCTATAGCAGAGATTTTTCCCTCTTCCATGAGGATCACCCGATCAAATTTGTCTAAGTGACGCAATCGATGTGTTGCCATCACAACCGTTTTATTCTTCCACAGTCCAAATAAAAGGCGTTCAATCAGTTGGTCTTCTGTCTTTTGGTCAACACTGGAGAGGGGATCGTCGAGGACAATCAGATCAGCATGACTATTATATGCAGCCCTTGCAAGGGCGATCCTTTGAATTTGTCCTCCAGAAAGATTATGACCCCGATTGCCGATTGTTGTCAATACGCCCTTTGGCAACACTGAGAGGTCCTTTTCTAGGCAGCAAGCTATCAAAATTTTGGGGTCAATTTGCTGACCATGACCAAAAAAAATGTTTTCTTCGACCGTTCCATGAAATAACACAGGTTGTTGAGAAACCCATCCAATGGGAAATGCTGTGCGGGAAATGCATCCCGCATCGATGTTTATTTCTCCAATAATTGCATGGAGCAGACAACTTTTTCCCGATCCCACCTTTCCAATGATTGCAATCGACTCGCCAGCCTTTGCCGAAAACGTGATTTTATCTAAAATTGGACTAACCGAAACTGCTTTTACATCCAATCCCTCTGTAATGGGATGCTCTTTAGGATGATTTTTTCCAAATAAGATCTTTCTAATCCTTTCTCCAACGGCATTGACTTTAGCAAGTTCTCCTAAATAATAAGAGGCATCTCCAAAAGGATCTTGAAGCATCGCAATAACGAGTAGGCTAGGAAAAATAATGGAAGCTTCGAAAGGATACCCAAGAATGGCATAACATCCAAATGCTGAAAGAGGGACCAAAGTGATAATGGCACCGTAGAGAAACATTGTCCCAATATCTGCTCGAATATAGCTTTGTAGACAGGAAACTTCCTGATCACGAACTTGTTGGATTTTGGAACCAGAAAAGCGCGCCAAACCTGATAACTTAATTTGTTTAATGCCATCAAAGAAACGGGTGAGAAGGCCGATTCGACGATCTTTGGCATGCAAAAAGGCACTTTCCGCCTCTTCAAATTTTGCCCCTCTTGAGCGGGTTAAGGGAGTTAAAATTGTAAGAAGAAAGACAACAATTAGTGCAGCGGGACCTAAGTAATAAAAGAGGAGGAGAACACCCAAGACGATGGTCAACATATCATGGGTAAATTCAATTAACATTGAGGGAATCATTGAAAATCGTTCTGCATCTTCAGAAGCAACATTGAGAAGATTTCCTTTCCCGATTTTTCTATGTTGGTCACCATTCATCGAGAAAAAACGACGGAAAAGTTTTAAACAGAGCGTGTTTTGAATCTGAATATGGAGGCGGTCAGAGCGGGAAAAATAGTAGGCGATAATCCAAGATTGTGCCAGACAAATCAATATTAACATTCCACCCAAAAGCATGACGTGAGGACCGGCATGAGAAAGTTCAAAAATAAAACGGCCAAGCACAATAGGGAGTGATAAGGAGACTGCCAATCGGCAAAACATCGCTATTGTTGTCCTAAGACTTAAGACTTTGTGATGGGTAATCAGTTTTTGCAACATGCCCCAAGAGCTACTCTGCTCAAGTTGACAATCATTTTTTTCGCAAGAAACATAAATTTGGTCAGGAGGTTGGGGAAGATCTTCAAGTGCCAATTCTCTGCGGCTTGCGATTTTAGAAACGGGCCATATCCAAGAAAAAATGATGGAACTCTGAAACTGACCAAGAGTTTTGAACAAAAACACACCTCCGTTGAATCAGTGAAATTAATCTACTTATCTAAACTTTTTATGTCAAAACGAAATCCATTGTGAAAGTGCACTAAGTGTGTTAGCTTTGACACCATTCTTGGAAAAGAAAAGCAAGGAATTAAGCATGAAGGTTTCAGAAAAAAACATGGTTTCGAGTCGTAAGGCTTTTCCTTTATCAAGCTCCCAGGAACAGATGTGGTTGCTATGGAAACTTGCGCCATCCGAACCAACGTACAACGTTGGGATCGCGTTCAGCATTAAAACGGCCCTTGAACCAGATTGTATTTTGAATGCTCTGAAAAAACTGATCGAAAAATATTCCATTTTTCGTACGGTCTATCGAGATGAGGATGGGGATCCCATCTCTTATGTCAGGCATTGGGATGATGTTCATTTTAAGCGTTTTTGCACGTTTACACTTTCCATTCAGAAGCATAATCCCCACTCATTTGTCTCAAGATCTTTTGATTTAGAGGAAGGGCCACTTTTTCATTGTGATGTTTTGCACCATGATGGAGATACGATCGTTACTTGGATTTTTCATCATATTGTCATCGATGAGTGGTCAATCCCAATCGTTTTAAGAGATTTCCAGAAATTGATCGATGATCCTGTAGTTGATATCGGGATTGAAGCTTATCCTTATCACAAGTTTTTCAAGCAGCAGCAAAAATACCTTGCGTCAAACCTATACAACCAACAAATTTCCTTTTGGAAAACAAAACTTAAAGGAATCACTCCTCCTTATCTTCCATTTGATCAAGACCATCAAGTTGATCGTTTGAACACTGAAGGGAAAAACATTCAAACACTCTTCTCCAAACAAATTCTCGATCGATTAAATCAATGCACAAAAGAATTACGTTCCACCCATTTTCAGGTCTTGTTGTTAATTGTTTCCTTGTTAATTTCAAAATACAGTCGATCAAAGACTTTTGCGATTGGAACCGCAACGGCAAATAGGGTATTTCCAAAAAGTCACCTAGGAGTGGGATACTTCGTTAATCCGCTTGTCCTTCGTATCGATTTAAATAGTGATCAGAGAGCGTGTGAATTTCTTCAAGAGATCCAATCCACAATACTCGAAGCGATGGAAAGTGAGCCTTCGAATGTTTTGCGTAACTTGATTTGGGAGGATTTGGTAAGATGGTGCCAAATTTTTCAACAAAGGAGGCACCTGTATCAAAAGACGATATTGTTAGGCAGTTTTGCTCGCGATTG
>JBAUVX010000376.1:0-8400 GCA_049583465.1 Waddliaceae bacterium
GTAATATCCACCCTTACTCTACTGTCTCTGTGTTTTACACTAACAACCATGCTTTAAATGAGTGGTGAAACTAGTACCCGCGCATTATCAACCGAAATCGCAAAATCGCAATTCGCCCATGGCGTTAAATTGGGTTCAAAAACAGTAGACAGAGAAGGACCCGTAATAGGCTCAATGTGGTCAGGGATTGATTTTCGACAAGGGGAAACACATCAATCCCACGCATCCCAACCAAATTTGAGAACATCCCGCAAGGATGGTAAAATGCAAGTATGAGAGCAACGGTCTTGAAAAAGCCCACGCTCTTAAGGGCGATCCTATTCAATTGCTTGCTATTCTAGGGCCTCCTTTTGAAAAAATCTATTCCAGCCGGTAAAGGGGTGCGGAATGTGGGTTGGATTACCAATAGTACAGACGATGGTGTGGTGCGGACAGCAGCTAATTTGTTTAGCAACCGTTATTTTAACGTAGCTGCGCAGTTTGCTTCCCGAACCTTTATAAGAGTCCCCTTGGGGATTGTCAATGCTGAATCGGCACCTGCACAGCTTGGATCCCAGCTATCATCAGCAGCGGTCTCTCATGCTGCGAAAAAGGCCGCCGAGTATTTTTTCAAAGCCGGCACCCGAGCAAGCTGCGCCGAATGAGGCGAGCTGACTTTAGCTAGAAACCCGGGTAATCCATCTCTATCTCCCATTTTTCCCCGTGTTGCAGCTTACTCAAACAAGGCGTTGGAAAAATTTTCTGCATTAAAAGGTTCGAGATCATCAAGCGACTCTCCAATGCCAAGAAATTTGACGGGAATGCCTAGCTGACTTTGAATGTTGATGATAACCCCTCCTTTTGCTGTTCCATCCAACTTTGTTAGAATCAAACCGGTAATTGGGGTATATTGATGGAAGATTTTTGCCTGGTCGATCGCGTTTTGGCCAATAGTCGCATCTAAAACGAGCAGCGTCTCATGGGGACTATCGGGAATGACTTTGCGGCAGGTCCGCTTAAGCTTTTCTAATTCCTGCATCAGATCGTCTCTGGTGTGGAGACGCCCCGCAGTGTCGATAATGACGACATCAGCCTCCCTTGCTATGGCAGCAGAAAGGGCATCGTAGGCAACTGCGGCAGAGTCGCTTTTGGGGGCTCCTTTGACAAGATCGGCAGGAATCCTCGATGACCAAATTTCTAATTGTTCGATCGCCGCAGCCCGAAATGTGTCGGCGGCGGCAATAAGAACTTTTTTGCCGCTGTCTCGATATCTTTTTGCCAATTTCGCCACCGCGGTTGTCTTTCCATTGCCATTGACACCCACAATAAGAATAACTAATGGACCGACTGCCTCTTGTTCTTTGAGTTCTACAGGATGTTGAGAAAGAATGTGGACAATTTCTTTTTTGATTTCTTCAATGATTCCCTCGGCATCAAGAGAGGGATTTCTTCGGTAGGCTCGTTGAGCTTTTTCCGTGAGTTCTGAAGATACCTGAATGCCTAAGTCTGCCTCATAAAAAAGCTGCTCTAAGTTTTCAAGCGTTTTCTCATCGATTTTCCCTTGAAAAAGGGTGCGAATGTTTTCAGCCAAACGGGATCGCGTTTTTGAAAGAGCATCTTTAACTTTCTTATAACTAGACTTTAAGAATTTTAGTACCATTCGACCTGATTCCATGTTATGATAAAACTAAAACAATAGCAGAAAAAATATTGGATTTGCAACATTTTACTAAACGCAAATTTCTGTCTGCCGCTCTTGTAGCTGAGGAAAAATCGCATGAACACTCATGAATATCAGGCGAAGAGCATCTTAAAAAAATATGGCGTTCCCATCCCGGATTTTTCCGTTGTTTCCAACATTTCTGAAGCGGAAAATGCCATTGCACGCATGGGACTGGATCAAGCTGTTGTCAAAGTGCAGGTTCACGCAGGAGGCCGGGGAAAAGCCGGGGGGGTCAAACTGGCGAAAAATAAAGAAGAAATTCTCAAATATGCCGGAAAGCTTCTCGGGATGACGATCGTAACAAAACAAACAGGTAAAGAAGGCGTCGTCGCCAATCAAGTGATGCTGTCTCCTCTAACAAATTATCGCAAAGAATTCTATATGGGGGCTGTGATCGACCGCCGTCAAGGAAAAGCTGTTCTGATGGTCTCTCCCGAAGGAGGCGTTGATATTGAAGATGTTGCGGAAAAAACCCCTGAAAGGATCATGAAAGTGCCTATCGCTTTAAATGGGAGATTTCGATCCTATCGCCTCATTGAAATGGTCAAGTTTATGGGCTGGGAAGGGGAAACGGCAAAACAGGGAATGAAGATTGCTTCAAGCCTTGCTAGGGCTTTTATCGACACCGATGCGTCTCTTTTAGAAATCAACCCTCTTGTCGAAACACTGGAAGGGGAGCTGGTGGCTCTAGATGCAAAACTGTCCGTCGACGACAACGCGTTATTTCGGCAACAGGAAATCGAACAATTCTTCGATCCCTCCCAATTTCCTCAAAACGAGGCGCAAGCCATCAAATACGATCTGGCTTATGTCGCTATGGAAGGAAACATTGGATGCATGGTTAATGGGGCAGGCCTTGCGATGGCCACGATGGATATGATCGATCACCATGGAGGGCGTCCGGCCAATTTCCTCGATGTCGGGGGAGGGGCAAGCCAGCAAAAAGTTGCCGAAGGCTTTAAGATTCTATTATCAGACCCTAATGTCAAAGCGATTCTTGTGAATATTTTTGGGGGAATTATGAATTGCGTCACGCTAGCTGCGGGGATCATTACAGCTGCAAGTGAAGAGTCGCTAACAGTTCCTCTCATTGTGAGAATGGAGGGGACGCACGTGGAGCAGGGAAGGCAGATGTTGGCGGAGTCGGGGTTGAATATTTTGATTGCAGATAGCTTGGGAGATGCTGCCGAGAAAGTGGTTGCAGCAGCAAAGGAGTCATAGATCGGTGGCCATTCTTGTCAATAAAAGGACCAAAGTCATTACTCAGGGCATCACGGGAAAGTCCGGGAGGTTTCATACCGAACAGTGCCTCGAATACGGCAGCCGCTTTGCCGGTGGAGTGACACCCGGAAAAGGGGGGCAAACGTGTTTAGGTTTACCCGTTTTTGATACCGTCAAAGAGGCGAAACAGGCGACACAATGCGACGCTACGATGATTTTTGTCCCTCCCCCTTTTGCCGCAGATGCCATTCTCGAGGCGGAAGAGGCTGACATTCCCCTTATCGTTTGTATCACCGAAGGGATTCCGGTGAGAGACATGGTGGAAGTGAGTCAATGCATGAGGCAGAGTCAAACAAGCCGCCTCATCGGCCCCAACTGCCCCGGCGTCATCGCTCCCGGCGAATGCAAGATCGGGATCATGCCCGGTTATATTCATCAACGGGGAAAGATCGGCATTGTTTCTCGTTCGGGAACCTTGACCTATGAAGCTGTTTGGCAAACGACACAGCTAGGTCTTGGTCAGTCTACATGTGTGGGGATTGGAGGAGATCCGTTAAACGGGACAAACTTCATCGATATCCTTAATCTGTTCCAAAATGATCCCGAAACGAAAGGAATCTTACTGATCGGTGAAATTGGCGGAGATGCCGAAGAACAAGCAGCACAATGGATCGCTGAACACTGTTCCAAACCTGTTGCTGCTTTTATTGCAGGTCGAACCGCTCCTCCGGGCAAGCGCATGGGTCATGCCGGTGCGATCATCTCCGGCCATCAAGGGACGGCGCAAAGCAAAATGGAGGCCCTTATTGATGCAGGAGTCCAGGTTGCCGAAACCCCGGAAGAGATCGGGATGGCCATGAAGCATGCGTTGAATACCCTCGGTTAAGAAGAAAACAGGCAACGCTAATGATGCTCGTGTATTCGGGAAAAATTCCGGTTAAAATTCATCCCTTTTTTTGGTTGTTGGCCTTCCTAATCGGCTGGATCGCTACGTTTTCTATTGTCCAAACGTTAGTGTGGGCCGTTGTGATCTTTTTTTCTGTGTTAATTCATGAATTCGGCCATGCATTGACGGCTGTGTCATTTGGGCAACAGGCGGAAATTGAACTGTTCGGATTGGGAGGGATTACGCGAAGAGGGGGCCGGGCGCTTAAAAAATGGCAGGAATTTCTCATCGTCATGAACGGTCCGTTGGCCGGTCTTGCATTATACTTTGTAGCGTTTCAGCTGCGAAGGCTGATGGGAGATCAAACACAGAATCTCTTCGTTCTTGCGATCGATATTACGATTTTTGTCAATTTGTTTTGGACTTTGGTGAATTTGCTTCCCATTCAGCCATTGGACGGCGGCCAACTGTTAAACATTGTCTTAGAAGGGATATTGGGTTTTCGCGGAGTCAAAATCGCGTTATTTATCAGTGTTGTTTTTTCTGCTATCTTTAGTATTGTGTTTTTTGCCTTAGGAGCTTTTTTGATTGGGGCTCTTTTCTTCCTCTTTACCTTCGAGAGTTATCGTCAATGGAAGAGCGCTCTATCCATCACTTTGCAAGATCAAGATAAATGGCTGCAACAGCGATACAAGGAAGCGGAGAAACTGCGGCACTCGGGGCAGTTAGAAGTCGCATACCAAAAATTCCAAGACATTTGCCGACAGACACGGCAGGGGATTCTTTTTTTGTCTGCACAGGAAAAATCGGCAGAGCTATTGAGCGAGTGGGGGAGATATCAAGAAGCCTATGACTTGCTTTATCCCTATCAAAAAAAACTGAGTCTTCATTCCTTCCAATTACTTCATCGTTTGGCTTATCAAACCGGTCAATGGGAAGAGGCCATCGCTTTGGGAAATCGGTCTTTTCGGAATGACCCAAATGCCGAAACAGCGCTGATCAATGCTCTTAGCCATTCGATTTTAGGGCAAACTCAACCGGCTATTGGTTGGTTGCAGACCGCCATTAACAAGGGGCTCCCCAACCTTTCCCAGGTTCTGGAACGGCGGGAATTTGACCATATTCGCGATCACCCCCAGTTTCAGCACTTGCCGGATCAAACTGACCGGGGTTCGTAGCCTCTCTTCTTCATCCACCATGAGGCTTTCTTCCGAGGCTTGATGAGATTAACCGCCGTTCAATTGCTCGATGCAGGGTTTCAAACGAAAGAGAATTGGCAGGGAGAATCTTCTCCCAGTCTGCTTGACTGTTCCGTTCGATATGTGTCACCATTTTGAGATGATCTCCAATGGTCGGAAGAGTAACGTCGGCACGGATTGTTCCCGATTGACAACAAAGGGGATCGGCTTCTTGAACGCAGTATAAGAGAGACCGGCTTGCCTGCAAAAAGGAAAAATGACTGTCGATGATTACAGAGTCCTCGACCTCAAGAGAATCGGCGCTCACACCAAGTAAGACGCTGTTTGTCACTTTTCCCGAACGGATATTGCACTGCATGAGATAAGAATGATCGTCTTTGATGACGCGGTTTTGATGCGTATTTTCTTGTTTTCTGTCAATTTGGTAAAATAAACGCATCGTTTGTCCTTCAGGATCATTGGTGATCAACTTCATAAGGTTTTCATAATAGCTGACGGTAGAACGGTAATCCCACCAATATCCGTTAGTTCCTATGTTGAGGACGCCCAGGAAATCCTTTTGAGAATGTAAACGGATAAACTTGTTCTTAAAAGCTTGCATTCTCACATAATGGTTATTCAATTTTTTTCTAGTGTAATGATTCCTTTGTAGCATGACGGCAAGGTAGGTCTCTTGATCTAATGTTAAAGGCATCCAAAAAGAAAGGTCGCTCTCATCTGTTTTTTGTCCCGTTTGCTGCTCCCTGCTAAATTCCCGCAGCAAAGCAAAGGTCATTTGTGATGAAAGACTGAAAGAACCTAAACTGATTCCCTTTTGACTTGTCTTTGGGATTTTCCCCATTAGGATTAACTGCTGCAACGTCTTCTCATCCACTGTTTCGAGTAGCTGTGTTTTCCCTGCCGCATCAATAGTCAAGAAGCCTGCATATTCGTTGGGGGAGGAGATGCCCTGAGTTTGCAATGGGAAATCTTCTATCATTCCTAACAGTTCAATATGGTATTTCGGCTGATCGCAAAAGTTTTTGGAGGGAATAAAGACGTGACCCCCCCCAAAAACAGACAACCGACCTTGACGTTTCTTTGTAAGGGGCAGGGTATGGCGAATCACGGTTTCAAAGATGCTGAGCTGTTCACCACCAAAAAAACTGGGAAGTTTCACCATCGATGGACAGTTATTTTCACTTGCCGGAAGAGGAAAAAGTCGTTTTCCCCGCCCTTCTGCATGATAAATAACTACTGAAGCCCCCTGTTTCTGCTTTTCAAAGATGTCGATGTGATAGAAACTTTTGGCTTTTTTCTGTGCTTTTTCGTAGGCAAATAGAGTACTCAGCCCATGACTCGATCGGTTGGGCGAGTCAGCGCTCACAACGACGACAATTGCATCAGACCGACAGATGATCCCTCGTAATTGTTCGAGCCTTTGCTGCCAGTAGGTTTCTTGTTGCTGATTTCTCGTCGAAACGATGATCACATCCACTAGCTTACCCATCGAGCGGGTTCGATTTTGCAGTTTGCAAAGTCGAACCGGTTATACACATTCAGATCCAATTCTTGAGTTTAAATGTGTATCAACCTATCCGTAAATTGCTATTTGTTCAGATTTGAGAATATGAATTTACGGATAGGTTCATAGAATAAGCAGGACAGGTTTCCGGACAAAACCACGCGTTTACTTGACTTTGATGGAAACAAAGTGCATCGTGTCGCCCAACTTGACCAAAAGGAGAATCGGTTCTCCTTGTTCAGCTTCATTGAGAAAGCGGTAGAACTCGGCACTTGATGCCACCGGCTTGCGGTTGACGGCAACAATAAGAATTCCCTTCTTAATCCCCGCCCACTCTGCCGAACTGCCCGGTTCAACACTTGTCACAACAACGCCTTGTGTTTCCTCTTCATAACCTATGAGCTTGGCAATTTCCGGCGTCAATGCCTTTACCCTTACTCCCAATTGATTTTTTTCTCCCTGGTCCTCGTCTTCAGGATAGGATCCCACTGTAAAAGGGATTGTCAGTGTGCGTCCATTTCGAAAAATGGCCAGGTTGACTTGCGTTCCCGGTTTCATCATCGAGATGGCATTGCGCAAGGCAGCAATGTCCGTCACTGTGCGGCGATCGTAGGCTAAGATGACATCTCCTTGCTGAATGCCGGCTTCATCGGCAGGAGAGCCTGGGCGAACATCATCGATGAGGGCTCCTTCGACACGCTCTAGATGAAAGGCTTGAGCAAGGTCTTGAGTGATTTTTTGCAGGGTCACTCCCATAAATCCTCGAGTCACCGATCCGGTGGTGATTAACTGTTCCATGATATGTTTTGCTAAATTGCTTGGAATGGCAAATCCTATCCCCATGGAACCACCCGATTCCCATTCCGTCACAATAGCGGTATTCATTCCTACGGCCGAACCATCTAAAGTGAGTAAGGGACCGCCCGAATTTCCTCTGTTGATGGCTGCATCTGTTTGGATAAAATCTTCGATGCGGGCAAGTTCGAGGTTATTTCTTCCTTTAGCACTCACCACTCCCGCAGTAACAGTCGCTCGCAAGCCTAGTGGAGTGCCGATAGCGATGACCCACTGACCCACTTCAAGGTCATCCGAATTCCCAAGGGGGATGTAGGGAAGATTCTCTGCGGGAATCTTAACAACAGCAATATCGGTATGGGGATCACTTCCGATCAATTCCCCTTCAAATTCTCTCCCGTCATTCAAGATAATCTCAATCTCTTCGGCGTCTTTAACGACGTGGCCATTCGTTAGGATATAGCCGTCATTTCTGACAATAAATCCGGAAGCTTGCCCGATGTGCCGGCGCTCCGGAGGGGGTTGCCCCCGCTCTCTTCGAGATCTTCCAAAAAATTGCCGGAACAATTCGTCTTGAAAGTAGTCAAAAGGATCATCGGAGTCGCGATCCCTCTCTGAAAGACCTCGATCCCGCTGCTTCATTTTGACTTTAATGGACACAACTGCGGGAATGGATTTTTTGGCAACATCGGTAAAATTGGCAGGTCGTTGTTCAAAAAGAAGATTTTGGGCATCTCCTTGAAAGGGGAAACTGATAAAGGTAAAGAAGATGGCATAGAGCGTTAAGCGTTTCATTCCTTTCAACGAAAGCAGTTGATGAAACATGGTCATGACCTCCTAACAAATAGAAATGAAATTGTAACGAAATAAAAAAGATAGATGAGCTGAAGTTTCCTGTCAAGAACAAGTGATCGCGTGCAGCAATTATGAGTCGTAAAAATTTTCCTAGGTAAAATCATGATTTGAGGTAACAGTTCACATACCCCTTTCTTCATAGGGGGCTAGTCAATAAATTAGGCAGCAACTGTTTGTGTAGTGATAGTCTGGGAGTTGGTCGGCAATAGACGGGGACTTCCTCGAATTGCATCCGCCA
>JBAUVX010000377.1:0-3972 GCA_049583465.1 Waddliaceae bacterium
GTCAAACTGAATATGGAATTAGGCAACGAGCCTTTACAGTTTGAAGGTCTCATAACGCATTAACAATTCGCCCATGGGGTCAATAAATGAAGAAAGATGGCGAATATGAATTTACGGATAGGTTCAACTTTGCCCGGTTGAATAAATCGTCAATTTTGTGTTACAATTATTTCATACGACCCACAGCAATTATACAGGAAATATCTATGTTTGCTTTTCTTAGGAAAATTTTTGGCTCAGCACAAGATCGCGCGTTGAAGCGCTACTCCAAGATCATCTCCACTGTCAACGAATGGGATGAAAAATTTAAGCAGCTCTCCGAAGAGGCTTTGCGGGAAAAAACCGACGAATTCCGCCGGCGGCTAAAGGAAGGGGAAACGCTTGATGATTTGCTGCCTGAAGCATTTGCTGTTGTGAAAAACGTCTGCCGCCGCCTCATGGGGAAAGAGGTGCACGTCTCAGGATATGATCAGCAATGGGATATGATTCCCTACGATGTTCAAATCATTGGTGCGATCGCTCTGCACAAAGGGACGATTGCCGAAATGATGACAGGTGAAGGAAAAACGTTGACGGCGGTCATGCCTCTTTACCTCAATGGCTTAACGGGAAAGCCTGTCCACCTTGTCACCGTCAATGACTACCTTGCCCGGCGTGACTGCGAGTGGGTGGGGTTCATTCTCCGTTGGCTGGGGTTGACGACAGGCGTTTTGACTAATGAAACCCCGATGGATGAGAGGCAGCAGCTATATGCTTGCGATGTTCTTTACGGGACAGCTTCAGAGTTCGGTTTCGATTATCTGCGGGACAATTCCATGGCCGTAAGCAAACGGGAGCAGGTTCAGCGCGGTTTTTTCTTTGGGATCATCGACGAAGTCGACTCTATCCTCATCGATGAGGCGCGCACACCATTGATTATCTCCGGTCCTGCCCCGGAAAGCCGGCAGATGTACGACCAATTAAAAGCCGGTGTAAAGGAATTAGTCGGAAGGCAGAGAGACCTGTGCAATCGACTCGCGTCGGAGGGGCGGAAAGTTCTCGATTTGACCGACCGGACAAGTGTTTTGGAAAAGCCGAAAGACAAACAACAAGAAGAGCTAGAGCAGGAAGGGTTGAAAAAACTTTGGCTCGTGAGCAAGGGGACCCCACGGAATAAAATTTTAAAGCGCGTGAGGGAAAATCCCGACCTGCGCGCAGCAATCGACAGTTGGGATCTCTACTATTACTCCGATGCCAACAAAGATGAGAAGGCGCAAAAGCTTGCAGAGCTGTATATTGTCGTCGACGAGAAAAGCGACGAATATGAATTGACCGACAAAGGGATTGCCACTTGGCAAGAGTGCACCGGCGGTCAAGGGAAAAGCGACGACTTTGTGATGCTCGATATCAGCGAAGAATATCTGAACATTGACAACGACCCCTCTCTTAATGACGAGGAAAAAATGGAAAAAAAACTTGCCGTCCAAGAAGAGGATGCCAAGCGAAAAGAGCGCGCCCACAATTTACGTCAAATGCTTCGCGCCCATCTTTTGATGGAAAAAGATGTCGATTATATCATCCAAAATGACGCGATTATCATTATCGATGAACATACCGGAAGACCCCAGCCCGGGCGTCGTTTTTCTGATGGACTGCATCAGGCAATCGAAGCCAAAGAGGGCGTTTCGATCCAAAAAGAGACGCAGACGTATGCCACAATTACTCTGCAAAATTTTTTCCGCATGTATGAAAAACTTGCGGGAATGACGGGAACAGCGATCACTGAAGCGAATGAACTTAAGCAAATCTATAAAATGGACGTGTTGCAAATCCCTACCAACCGTCCATGTATTCGTACCGACTTTAACGACGAAATTTATATGACGGAAAGGGAAAAGTACAACGCAATTCTCAAAGAGGTCAAGGAGATTCATGAAAAAGGGCGGCCGATTCTGATTGGGACAGAGTCTGTAGAGATTTCTGAAAAGCTCTCCCGCATTTTCCGGCAAAACAACCTCCCGCATACGGTGTTGAATGCCAAGCAACATGACAAAGAAGCCGAAATTGTTGCCTATGCCGGCCAAAGAAGAGCGATCACCATTGCCACTAACATGGCAGGCCGCGGAACGGATATTAAGCTTGGCAAAGGAATTGCCGACATTGGAGGATTATATGTCATCGGAACCACCCGTCACCAGTCGAGGCGGATTGATCAGCAGCTGCGAGGGCGTTGCGCCCGGCAGGGTGACCCCGGTTCTTCAAAATTTTTTGTTTCCTTCGAGGATTCTTTGCTTCGTTTATTTGCCTCTCCTAGGATGACATCCATTTTGCAGAGATTTCGACCTCCGGAGGGGGAGCCCATCTCTGCAAGAATTTTAAATAAATCCATTGAAACTGCTCAAAAACGGGTAGAACAGCGCAATTATACCATACGGAAGCATACGTTGGAGTATGATGATGTCATGAATAAACAACGGCAGGAAATCTATGCTTTCCGGAATGAAATTTTGCGTGAAAGTCGTGTGGAATCCATTGCTGTCGAACTCATTCAAGAAGTGTGCTTTCATTCAGCGGAAGAGTATTTTCAATCGCGAGCGGAAGAGGGAATGTGGCAGCCTGAAGCCTATCGCAAATGGCTGATGACTCAATTTCCCGTTACATTTGAAAAGAGCAGCTTTGATGATGATCACTCTGAGGCTGATGTGTTGGCCCGAAAAGCATCGAAACAATTGATCCGAGCCTTTAGAGAAAAACTCGAACAAGAAAATGCCAAATTATCGGGGAGGCCGGAACAAATGGGAGAAGAGACTCATCACCCTGCCCAAGATGTGTTGAGCCATGTCATGATTCGAAAGATCGATCAACATTGGAAAGAGCATCTCCTTACTATGGATCACCTCCGTGCAGATGTCAGTTTAAGGGCTGTTGGGCAGCGTGATCCTTTAATGGAGTTCAAGCATGAGGCCTTCCGTCATTTTGATGTATTCGGGGACAAGCTCCGAAAAGAGATTACGCATGATCTATTCCGCTTTGAAATCATGACCCCCGAATTTCAAAACCTTGAGCAGCTTCTCGCACGCCTGCAAATGGAGAGAAACCGTTCCTTCCTCACCGATCTTGGAGAAGCAGCCACCCCTCAAGTCAATGGCGGGGAGGCCTCTTCACCCGGACACACTTCCTCTCCAACCATTTCTCAGCCTTCAGAAAAGCCTCAACCTGTTACCGTCCTTCCGAAAGTCGGGCGCAACGACCCTTGCCCCTGTGGGAGCGGGAAGAAATTCAAAAGATGCTGCGGGACACAACGCGCTGAAGAATAAAGAGTTTAGGTTGACGGAGCTTCGGGCTCTTGTTCCTCATGAACGAAAGCGCGACGCAATCCCCTGACTTTAGTCATGGGGTCAAGGAGCGGCTTGCATTATATTATCCGCTACAATATAACCATTTGCATGATTCAAACCCAAATCAAATTAAGGGTAAAACTTAAGCAAGAAGCAGTTCTTTCCGAATGGCTTTTAATTTTGACTCGTGTTTGGAATTGGGCAATCCGAAAAATCAAACTCGATGCAAAGGACTGTATTTTCTACAGAAAGAAGGAGTTCCAAAATCTGCTGTCGAATCATGGCAAGAAGCTCGATATACCATCACACACCTTGCAAGGTATGTTATGTACCGCTTGGGATGCTTGGAGTCGATGTTTTAAAAAGCTAGGGGGAAAAAACCCGGGCTTAAAGGTTGTCGAAACCGTCTCAATTCGATCCCTTTTCCTGACCCAATAAAGAGATCTGAGGGTGTTTATATTAAGCTCCCGGTAATTGGTTTGATTCGCTTTCACAAGCAGGAAATCCCTCCGGGAAAGATTAAATGTGGGTAACAGTTCACATACCCCTTTCTTCATAGGGGGCTAGTCAATAAATTAGGCAGCAACTGTTTGTGTAGTGATAGTCTGGGAGTTGGTCGGCAATAGACGGGGACTTCCTCGAATTGCATCCGCCA
>JBAUVX010000378.1:0-1545 GCA_049583465.1 Waddliaceae bacterium
CAACTCATCTGCTCACCTCTCCTTTCCAACAACCACGCCCTTCAACGCCCTGCTTCACCAACATCTACCCGCGCAGAGAGTGGGTCTGCTTCTGAGAGCAATAGTGGGTCCACTTTCATGAGCGGCGGGGGGCGCCCTGTTGTGGGAGAGGAGCACGAAGGGGGCGTGGTAAAGGGCCTTGGCCGCCTCCTCGTCGCTCGGGTTCCCGTCGAGCAGGTCGTGTCCGGTAAGCTGGCGCAGGCTGCGCCGCCGCAGGGCGATGTGCTCGGTCAGGTATTGGTTCTCGGGCGCGGGCTGCGGCTGTTCGGCCATGGGATTCGTTGCCTTTGTGACGGTCGCTCTACGGCTTCACCAGCGCGATGGGCCGCGCCACAGATTGCCAGCGACTCACCGCCGAGCCTTACCTGTCCGCGGCGGCGATGCGTGTCCCCCAGGTGCGCGCCTCGTTCAGAATCTCCTCGGGCTCCAGGCTAGTGGGCCGGCCGTCGCGGACGAGCTGGCGTCCTGCCACCCAGACGTGGCGCACTTGGTCGCGGCCTGCGGCATAGACGAGCTGAGAGACCGGGTTGTAGACGGGCTGGGTATCCGGGTCTCGCAGATCGACGGCGACCATGTCGGCGGACTTCCCCGGCTCCAGCGAGCCCGTCGCGCCGTCGATCGCCAAGGCCCTGGCGCCGTTGATCGTTGCCATCCGAAGCGCCTGGTAGGCGGGTAGGGCAGAGGCAGAGCCGGCTACGCCCTTGGCCAGCAGGGCGGCGGTCTGCATCTCACCCAGCAGATCGAGGTCGTTGTTGCTGGCCGCGCCGTCGGTGCCCAGGGCGACATTGATCCCCGCCTCCAGCAACTTGACCACGGGGCAGAAGCCGCTCGCAAGCTTGAGATTGGACTCGGGGCAATGGACCACGTGGCCCCCGGCGCGCGCCACGGCCTCGATCTCCGCCGCTTCGAGCTGAGTCATGTGCACGGCCACCAGATTGGGTCCCAGCAGGCCCAGACGCTCCAGGCGCGCAAGCGGGCGCTCGCCATGCTCGCGCAGAGACTGGACCACCTCGTCTCGCGTCTCGTGCAGATGGATGTGGACCGGGACATCCAGCTCGTCCGCCAGGATGCGGACGCGCTCCAGCGGCTGGTCCGATACCGCGTAGGGGGAATGGGGCGCAAAGGCGGTGCGGATCAGGGCGTGCTCGCGATAGCGATCGTGCAGGGCCAGGCCCTTGCGCAGGTACTCCTCGGGCGAGTCCGCATACCCCGTTGGGAAGTCCACCAGAATCATGCCAACGACCGCGCGCATGCCGGCCGCCGCCGCGGCGCGGGCGGTGACCTCCGGGTGGAAGTACATGTCGTTGAAGCAGACGGTGCCGCCCTCGAGCATCTCTAGAGCGGCGAGCCGGGTGCCCGCGAGCACGAACTCAGGGTCCACCCATCGCTGCTCGGCGGGCCAGATGTGCTGGTTGAGCCAGGTCATCAGGGGCAGGTCGTCCGCCAACCCCCGCAGCAGGGTCATCGGGGAGTGGGTGTGGGCGTTGATAAGCCCCGGGATGAGCA
>JBAUVX010000379.1:0-2399 GCA_049583465.1 Waddliaceae bacterium
CTTTGTGTTCATCACAGCAGGATGGACGTGGATGAAGTTTTTTCAATCAGGAAGCGATCCGGCGTCGGTAACCGGTTGGATGATGCTCGGCCTAATCGGCGGTTTTATTTTCGCAATGGTCACCATATTCAAGCAAGAGTGGGCGCCTGTCACCGCCTCTTTATATGCTCTTTGCGAAGGATTTTTTATTGGAGGAGTTTCCTCTCTTTTTGAAGCAAAGTATCCCGGCATAACCATCCAGGCGGCAGCATTGACATTTGGAACATTGCTTTCGATGCTGGTAGCCTATCGATCCGGCGCGATTCGAGCCACTGAAGGGTTTAAGCTGGGAGTGGTCGCAGCAACAGGAGGAATTGCCCTCTTTTATTTTATTGCCATCATTCTCAGTTTCTTTGGCATCCCCGTTTCGATTATTTATGAGGGGGGAGTGCTTGGGATTGCATTCAGCCTTTTTGTCGTTGCCATTGCTGCTCTCAACCTTGTGATCGACTTCGATCTCATCGAGCAAGGAGCGAGGCGCGGAGCTCCAAAATATATGGAGTGGTATGGGAGTTTTGCCTTGATGGTCACGTTAATTTGGCTGTATATCGAATTCCTGAGGCTATTGTCTAAAGCTCGGAGCCGCTAGAGTCCGGATGCGGAAAGACCCAGCCGTTGGCCCATCTTGCATTTGACTTCCAACCCTTGAGAAAAGGCTTCGACGAGATCTTTGTCGATGATCAAGCGATTTGGTTCAAAAAAAAGAAGAATCGTCGAAGCTCCGAAGGAAAAATACCCCTTTTCCGAGCCTTTTTGATAATAGCGGTCAGGGATGTAGGTCTGATTGATCGTTCCTACACAGGTAGCTCCAACTTCGATGAAGAGCACATCCCCAAAACATTCAGATCGAAGGTTGCAGAGGGAGCGCTTGTTTTGTGCGAGGATATGGACATTGTGTTTGATGGCGAGGGGGTTCACGGAATACAGGTATCCATTGATGAGTCGGGATTCCCCGGGGATGCAATCGACAGGGAAGTGGTAGCGATGGTAATCGCTAGGGGCTAAGCGAGCGATAATCAAAGGCCCTTGGGAGTATTTGGAAGCGAGCGCCTCATCTTGAAGCAAAAGTTTTAGGTTTAGTTTTTCCCCTTTAATCAAAAAATCTTTCGTTTGAGCAATATTCTCATAAAACGAGTAGCGGGCATCTGCGGGCATCACTGCTGCCTTATTCTCTTGTGCGATTGGCCGGGCAGCCGGAAGAAGTTTTCGGATAAAAAAGTCGTTGAATGAGCGATACTCGTTGATCGGCAAAAGAAATTCCGAACGGTCGATCTGAAATTTTTCAATGAAGGGAAAAATCTTTTTTTTGGTAAAGGGAAGCCTTTGCCAGAGGCCATAGAGAAAAGAAAATGGGGGGAATCTTGTAATGAGCAAATGAAAAGGTTTCCTAAAAATTTTTGAAAACCGCGAGTTTCCATAGAGTAGGTTAAGAGCCGAAGCAGCCTGAAACTTCTCTTCAATGATTCCTCCGGATTCTCTATCGATGATTGCAATGGATTTCATAAACACAAGAGGGTGAGGCCGGGTTTACAGCCCGTATTCGTAAAATGGGGCAATCGCCTGCTGCCAAATTTCTTCATCGATAAGATCGGATTGACGTGTTGAAAGAGGCTGTTCAAGAAGCAGGGGAAGGAGGGTTTTATCTTCCAAGTAGGGAGTGATCGCGACGAGAGCTTCGAGAAGTTCTTTAGTGAGGCGGTCTAAGTAGGGGCGTATTTCCGTGTGAAGATCGGCGCACTGTGGATGTTTTTGCACATGCTGAGAATGCCAATACTCGAAATCGTGAGTTTGAATCATGTTTGAAGCCGCAAGTTGTGCTTGAAAAAATTTTGCCGCCCATTCCTTATCGAGTCCATAGGCAGTTGCTAGTTTTCCGATCTTTTTGAGCATCTGCCGCTCATAGACAGGGTCGTCGATATCGACATTTTTGTTCCACTTCCATCTTGCCACTTCGTGACAGACCGAAAGCCGTTTTTGGATGAGGAAAAGAGCGAAGTCGATTTCTTTAATTTTTTCCGCTAAAGCAATCCCGACATGAGGAGGGGTGCAGGAGCAGGCAGCCTCTGCAGCCATTAGAGTATGGATGGGTGCAATCGCGACGGCGAAGATGAAAAAAAGGGCAAAGGCGAAGCGGCGACGAAAAAACATTCTTGACCGGCAGCTTGGTGATCATTAACGGTAGTTTTTAGCTTACACTATTTTGGCAAAAACGTCCATTGAGTATTTTATGATACAGCAATTATGAGTCGTAAAAATTTTCCTAGGTAAAATCATGATTTGAGTAAAATTTCTTCTCGCTCCGAGGGAAATTTTGATTGTGTTGGAGACACCCACCCAGACCGGCTTCAGGGCTAGCGCAT